>CAVDMZ010000050.1:0-9182 GCA_963610115.1 Duodenibacillus sp. | reverse complement strand
GATCTGACGTGATCAGCGTGCTGGCCTCCTCGGCCGCGTTGGTCATTTCGTCCATTCCGTTTAACGAGCCGGTGGCCGCCGTACGCATCGGCCGCATCAACGGCCAATACATCGTCAACCCCACCAAAAAACAAGAAGCCGATTGCGATATGGACCTGGTCATTGCCGGTTCTGCGCAAGGTTTGCTGATGGTGGAAGGCGGCGCGAAGGAAGTGGAAGAAGAAGCCATTATCAAAGCCATGGAAATCGCCAAGCCGGAAATTGACAAGATGTGCGCGGTACAACTCAAACTGCGCGAATTGGCCGGCAAGCCCAAATTTGCCTACACCGCCGAAAAATTGCCGCAGGGAGTGGCTGATTTGGCCAACGGCAAATTCCGCGAAGAAGCCAAAAAGATTTTGCACGCGTTTTCCGATAAACAAACCCGCGACCTGCAAGTGGCCCAGCTGAAAGCCTCTTTTACCGAAGAGCTGACCGCTGCCTACGGCGATAACGCCGCCACCTATGCCGCCGTGGCCTTGGAAAACATCATGTATGAGGAGTCGCGCGCGATGGTCCTGCACGAAAATGTGCGTGTGGACGGCCGCAAACCCGACGAAATCCGCCCGCTGAGCTCTATGGTGGGGCTGCTGCCCCGCGCGCATGGCTCTGCGCTCTTTACGCGCGGACAGACGCAGGCCTTGGCCGTGTGCACCTTGGGCACGCCCGATGACCAGCAAATGGTGGAAGGGTTGGACGAAACCACTTACGAACGCTTTATGTTGCACTACAACTTCCCGGGCTTTGCCACGGGCGAGTGCAAACCGGACCGCAGCCCCGGCCGCCGCGAAATCGGCCACGGGGAATTGGCCCGCAGAGCCTTAATGCCCCTCTTGCCCAGCGAGGAAGAATTCCCCTACACCATTCGTGTGGTGTCTGATATTATGGAATCCAACGGTTCCTCTTCTATGGCCAGCGTCTGCGGCGGCAGCTTGTCGCTCTTTGATGCGGGCGTGCCGATGAAATCGGCCTGCTCCGGCATTGCCATGGGCGCGATCAGCGGAGACGGCAAATTTGTCGTCCTGTCCGATATTATGGGCTTAGAGGACCACTTGGGCGATATGGACTTTAAACTGACCGGCTCGCGCAAGGGGATTACGGCCTTCCAAATGGACGTAAAACTCAAAACCGGTATTCCCTTGGACATTCTGCGCCAGGCTATCGCACAGGCGACCCGCGGCCGCTTGTTCATTATGGACCACATGGAAAAAACCATCGCCGCGCCGAAACAGAATGTTTCCCGCTACGCCCCGGTCATCTTCAAGATGAAGATCCCCGTGGACAAAATCGGCGCCTTGATTGGCCCCGGCGGCAAAAACATCAAACGCATTACCGAATCTACCGACACCAAGATTGACATCCAAGAGGACGGCACGGTAACTATCGCCGCCTCCAACGGCGACAAGCTGGACCAAGCCAAGGCCGAAATTGAGATGATGACGGCCGAGGCCGAAGTGGGCAAGATTTACAAAGGGAAAGTCGTGTCCATTCAGCCCTTTGGCGCGTTTGTGGAAATTTTGCCGGGCAAAGACGGTCTGCTGCACATTTCCGAAATTGAAAAACACCGCATCAATAAGGTGGAGGACGTACTCCACTTGGGTGATATGGTGGAAGTGAAATGTGTGGAAATTGACAGCAACGGGAAAGTGCGCCTCTCGCGCAAAATCTTGTTGAAATAGTATTTCCAAACGCAAGAATACCAACGGGCGGAGCCAAAAGCTCCGCCCGTTTTGCATAAAATCCTGCACGGGGGCGCACAAAAAGGTAAAATAAACTATCCTATGAAAATACTGCTTACCCGTTTTTGTACCGTGGTTTTATCGGCGGCTTTGCTGTTGCAGGGCTGCACTTATCAGGGCAAACTCCGCCGCCATATTTACCAGCCCAAACCGGAAAAAGAAAAGATAAACGCCAAGGTCTTGGTCGTCAACGACCGCTATTTTCCCGCCAAAGTCAATTTAGACGTAGACGGCCAATATACCTACCAGCTGCGCGAAGGGCTGCCCATTGCCGTGGCCGACGCCTTAGGCTCTTTGTTCACGCAGGTGGACGTGGACGAATACAAAAATAAGGATAAGTACGACTATATCGCAGAAATTGAATACAAGGCCCAAATTTCTTTGGGCGCCGTCAAAATTGAATACAAAAACGTTCTCCTGCCGGAATATAGCTTTGACCCTACGCTCTTTACCCACCTGACTATCACTTTGCGCAACCCCAAAACGGGCTATGCCGTCGGCCGCTTTAGTGAAGAAGTTCCCACCGTTTTGCCCACCTACCGCAATGACGCCGGGGTGTGGAGCGCGGGCATGCTGACGCTGCTTTCGCTGGGGTTGCTCTCTCCGATACAGGTGCAAGTGATCGGCAGCAAAATACGCAAACGCCTGGAAAAGGGCATTGAGCTATCTTTGTCCCATGAAATTATGCCCAGCCTGCGCGACAACCGGGTGAATTTCTCCCCGGACCACGCCACCGAAAAGACCAACATCCGCGTAGACGGCAAATACCTGCCGTTTATGAAAGCGACCGTGTATATTTTTACCGAGGACGGCCTGGGTTCTGGCTTTTTCATCAGCTCCGACGGTTATATTTTGACCAATCGGCACGTGGTGGGGGACGCGCGGGACGTTTCGGTGGTGCTTTACGACGAGCGGGCTCAAATGGATAAAACCAGTCCCACTGCCTACCCGGAGAACAAAAACATCATCAACAAAGTACGCTTTGCCAAGGTTTTGCAAACCAATAAAACACGGGATTTGGCTTTGCTCAAAATAGAGGGGGAAAATTACCCTCATTTAGAATTGGAATTCAACCGCAAAGCCTACGTCACCGGCAAAGAAGTGGTAGCCATCGGCGCCCCCAAAGGCATAGAATGGTCCGTTAGCCAGGGCATTTTAAGCGCCGTGCGCGACAACAACGGCGTAGACACTCTGCAGACCGACGCGGCCATCAACGGGGGCAACAGCGGCGGCCCGCTGATCAGTTTAGACAGCGGCCGGGTGTTGGGGATTAACTCTTGGAAGCGCGGAGGGACGGCGGAGGAACATGTGGAAAGCTTAAACTTTGCCATTTCCGCCTACGAGGCGCAACGCACGCTGGACTTGAGCCAACCGCTGCATCTGCCGGCCCAAGCGCATTGATTTCTACGCGCAAAGCCGTCAAAATTATGTAAAATAATAGAAACATGGAGTTGGGCCTTTGGCCCCAATATTGTGTAAGAGGGCACATTCTTTATGAAAAAAACACTCAAAAAAGCCGCACCGAAAAAAGCCGCCAAACCGACGGCCAAAGAATCCCCGATTTTAAAGGAAGTCAAGCAGCTCTATTCGTTTATGCAAGACAATTCCCTGGATACCTTGGAATACGACCAAAACGGCCTGTACTTGCGCTTGGTCAAAGCCAAACCGGCCCTGGTGCCTGTGCCTGTCAATGTGGGGGCTGGCGTCGCTGCGGCGGTTTCCGCGCGTCCGGCGGCCGCGCAGGAGCAGTACAAGGAAGTCATCAAATCTCCGCTGATGGGCATATTCTTCCGTGGCTCCACGCCCAGCGCTCCCCCGTTTGTTAAAGAAGGGGCCCAAGTGAAGAAGGGCGAAGTGATTTGCCTCATTGAAGCCATGAAGGTGTTTAACGAGGTCCGCGCGGACTTTAACTGCGTGGTACAAAAAGTGCTGGTGGACAATGGCAAGCCCATTAAACAAGGCGAAGCGTTGTTTGCTATTGAAAGGATTTAAGTATGACCCCTCTCCAAGAAAACATCCAAGCCGCCTGCGGGCGCATGTTGGAATACTTGCAAGAGAAGAAAGAAGCCTCCTCTTGGCAGCTCAAGCTGGCCTTGCATTTGTCCAGCTCCGTGCTGTATTTATCCTTGGGGGTATTGTATAACCAAGGCAAAATCCACCTGGAGGCCGACGGGATTAATTACAAAGTCTCCCTGCCGCAGCCGGAGTTTCCACCGCAGCAGCCGTTTTGATTTACAGGCCCCGCAAGGGGCCTTTTTTACAGCCGTTGCGTTTGCCGTTTTACCCGTCGGAGCAAAGAGGGCGGCGGGGGGCTGTGTTTTCGCTTGCAAAATTGCTAAAATAAATACATGGCCAACAGATACACTTATACCCACAAAAAATCAAAAAGGAAATCTAAAAAAACCGACTCCGTGCGTTGGCTTGCCTCCTCTTTGTACATCTTGGGGTTTGCCCTGGACGGCTGGCTGTTTGCCATTTTGTGGTTTGGGGTCAATAAAGCCGTGGTCAGCCAAACTATAGCCACCTGTCTGTGGCAGGTGCTGGGGCAAGGAGCCCCGTTGATTCCCTTGTTCTTGGGTTATTGGTTGGTGCGCAGTTTGGTCAAAAAGACATCGGCCTTTGTTTTTTTCTTCATTGGCTCCTTAGTTACCTTGACGGCATTTTCTTCCCTGTTGACCCTGCTGAAGCGGATTTTTACAGACTCGCAAATTACGGGGGGCGTCGCCGGAGAAAAACTCTTTTTGTGGTTTGAAGGGCTCGTCGGCACGGCGGGCGCGGCCCTCTTTTCTTTGGCAGTACTGCTGGTGGGGGTGCATATGCTTTTCGCCATTTCGTGGCGGACCCTTTTTCAAAAGACGGCCGAGTTTTTGCGCGATGATTTTCAAGATTGGATGCAGGCGCGGGCCGAATTGAAAGAAAAAGTAAAAGAGGCCAAAAAGGAACTCAGGCAAGCGTCTGCGCCCGCTTCGGATGTATCGGAAAGCTCCGCCGGAGCAGAGCCGGCACCCTCCAAGCCTAAAATTTACCGCGGGGGGCAAATTAAGGCCCCGGTGGCCGATATGGTCAAGGAGCTTCCGCGCAGCGCAGGCAAGCCGGCCCCGTCCGCCCCGCCCGACGACAAGAAGGACGCCGAAGAAAACACCGCCGAGCGCAAACCCTTTGATCCGGCTACCTTTCAGCTGCCCTCTTTGGACCTGTTGGCCAATCCGGCCAATAACGGCGTTGTCGGTCCGACCGATGAGGAAATCGCCGACGCGACCAAACGCTTGGAAGAAACCTTGAAGAATTTTGATATTGGCGCGCATGTAACGGGGGTTTCACCCGGCCCCGTGGTGACCCGCTATGAAATCAAACCCGACCCGGGGGTTAAAATCTCTTCCATTGTTTCCATTTCCAATGACATCGCCTTGGCCATGAAGGCCAAGTCTATCCGCGTGGAAGCCCCTATCCCGGGCAAGGACGCTATCGGTTTTGAAATTCCCAATGACCGCCCGGTCATGGTTACGATGAAAGAAATTTTGCAGGACCCGGTATATACCCAATCCAAAGCGCGCATCCCCATTGCCTTGGGCCGCTATGCCGATGGGGTTCCCGCCGGAGCCACCTTGGAAAAATGGCCGCACATTTTAATCGCCGGGGCCACCAACAGCGGCAAATCCATTTGTTTGCATACGATTATTATGTCCGTGCTGTACCACGCCAAACCCAACGAAGTCAAATTTTTGATGATTGACCCCAAACGCTTGGAACTGACCTTGTACGAGGGCATCGCGCATTTGTACGACCCCAAGACCTCGTGCGATGATGTCAGCGTGGTTACCGATGCGCAGGGGGCCGTCAAATCCTTGCAAATGCTGGTAAAGGTCATGGAAAAACGCCTTAAAATTATGGAGCTGGCCAAGGTCAAAAATATTGAAGGCTACAATGCCTGGGCCGAAAAGAAGGGCGAGGAAAAAATGTTCTACGTCATTGTGATCATTGACGAAATGGCCGACCTGATGCTGCAAACCCGCGCTGCGATTGAAGATTCCGTCCAGCGTTTGGCCCAAATGGCCCGCGCCGTGGGTATTCATTTAATCTTGTGTACGCAACGCCCGTCCGTAAATGTCATTACGGGGGTCATCAAGGCCAACTTGCCTTCGCGTATTGCCTTGCAGGTAGCCAGCAAGACCGACTCGCGCGTTATTTTAGACGGTGCCGGAGCGGAGCTGCTGCTGGGCCGCGGGGATATGCTCTATCAGGGGACTTCCGACCAAAAGCCGCACCGCATCCAAGGGGCGTACGTCAGCGAGGCCGAAATTACGGCCGTGGCTGATTTCTTGCGCACACAAGGCGCGCCGGATTATCCGGTGCAAATCCTGGCCGACCACAGTATGCAGCGCCCGCAGGACGGGTTGGGAACCTCGCCGGAGGAGTTGCTGGCGGCCTTGACGCTGATTACACAGCGGCGGCGCGTTTCGCAAGATTTGCTCAAGGCGCATTTTGGGTCCTCGGCCCGCGCCACCAATATTTTAAGCGTATTGGAAATGAAAGGCTTTATTACCAAGCCGGAGGGGTCCAACCGCTGGGAAGTGCATTACGATTTGATTGAAGAGCAAATCCGTGCCTTGCAAAACCGGGAAACGGATAAATATCAGGAGCCGGAATATGAAACGGTTTATAAATAGTATATTGGCCTTGGCTTTGTGCGGGGCGTGGGGGGCGGCGCAGGCGCAAACCCCGCCCGCGCAGGAAGACCAAGCCCCGGCGAAAAAAGATTTTATCGCCTGCTTTGCCGCGTGGGACAAAAATATGCACACCTTGCAGACGGATTTTACCCAAACTACCGAATACGACGGCGTGCAAATCAGCCGTTCCCAAGGGCGCATTTATTACCGCCAGGCGGGCACACGGCTGCGTCTGGATAACTTGGACGGCGGGCAGATTACCCAATCGGCCTTAACAGACAAAAAACAAATTTATGTGTTGGATGAAAAGGGCAAACGTGTTACGCAGGTGGCGTGGCAGGAATGGCTTTCCGGCCAGCCCAACCAAGCCTTGTTTGACTTTGGCCGCTATACTGCGTTGCTGGCGCGCCACCGCACGGAGGAGTTCTCCCGTTCAGACGGCCAAGTCATTTTGCGTTTGACACCCAAGACCCAGCCGGCGGAGTATGTTTTATACGTTACTTTGGATGAAAAAACCTGCTTTCCGCAGACCCTTGCCGTGCAGGCGGACTTAATAAAAACCACGGCCCTGTTGACGGATCCGGTCCTAAACGCCGATCTGAAGAAAGACTTGTTTAAGGAGCTAGAGAAATGATGACCTTGGCCAATAAAATCACCTTGACGCGCGCGGCGTTGTCTATTTTGATGTTCTTATTTATTTTAATGCCTTTGGGGTGGGCCCGCTTGACGGCCACGTTGATTTTTATCGTGGCGGCCAGCACCGATTGGGTGGACGGAAAAATTGCCCGGGAAACCAATACCGTTACACCGTTTGGGGCCATTGTGGACCCGTTTGTGGACAAAATTTTGGTGGCGGCGGCCTTGTTTGCTTTTGTGGGCATACGGGAGCTGGACGTACCGATTTGGGCGGTATTTTTCATTCTGCTGCGTGAGCTGACGATTTCCACCCTGCGCGTGATTGCCGCGCTGGAAGGAAAGGTCATGGCGGCCGAGCGTTGGGGCAAGTTTAAGACGGTCATTCAAATGGTGGCCGTGGGCACCATCTTCTTTGTATTGGACTTGTATCACTTTTCCCATATTCTGACGGGGCAGGCCCGGGAAGTATGCCAAATCGCTTTTTACACCTTAAGCCAAGTGCCCTACGCGATGACGGCCATTGCCGCCGTGATTACGTGGATCAGCGCCATTTCTTACTTAAAAAACAACTGGGACCTGCTCAGAAAATCGTGGAGTTTGCCGCATGCAAAAACTCATTAATGCCTTGGCGACCGGGTTTTATATCAGTTATTTGCCGGCGCGGGTGATCCCCTTTAAAAAAAATACAGGGGCGGGCTTTTTAGGCACGCTGTTGGCGGTGCCTTTTGCTCTGCTGTGGCCGGGGGATTATCTGCTGCAGCTGGTAATTTTGCTGGCGTTTTGGGCCTTGTCCGTGTGGGTATGCGCCCGGGCGCGTTTGGAGGAAAAAGCCCAGGGGCACGACAATCCCAAAATCGTCATAGACGAGGCGGCGGGCTATTTTACGGCGATGCTCTTTTTGCCGCGCACCTGGCCGTTTTTGCTGGCGGCGTTTGTGCTCTTTCGCACCTTGGACACGCTCAAACCCTGGCCCGTGAAGAATTTTGACCGTATTCCCAATGCCTTTGGCGTGGTGTTTGATGACGTGGCCGCCGGGCTGATTGCCAATATTTTCATACAGCTTTTTGTAATATTTTATACGAGAGGCGGGTTTTAACCCCGGCTCAAAGGAGATAAAAAAATGGACTTTTCCAATATGACTAATTTGCGCGAACTCTTCGCCGCGGGCGGACCGGTGCTGGTGCTGCTGATTTTGCTCTCGGTCTATTCGCTTTCCGTCATTTTTGAGCGGTTTTTTAAATTCAAGAAAAATATCGGTATGTCGCGTAAACTGATGGCGTATTGCCGCCATCCCATTCATTCGGACAATTACGAAAAAGTGGCCGACGCCTGCAACAAAGACCTTACGCGCAACACTTCAGCGGCGAAGGTCATCAAAGCCCTGCTGGAAAAGCGCGACCGCTCCAAGGCCGAGCTGAAGGAAATTGCCGCTTCTGTCATTGATTGGGAGATAACCAAGTTACAGCGCAAGCTGACTGTTTTGGGCACCTTGGGCAGCATCACGCCGTTTATCGGCTTGTTCGGTACGGTCATCGGGGTGATGCACGCGTTTAAGGATTTGGCCGGAGCCACCGCCATGGCGGGGGGCGCGTCCGTGGTGGCGGCGGGCATTGCCGAAGCCTTGATTAATACGGCGGCCGGCTTGTTTGTGGCCATTCCGGCGGTCATTGCGTATAACTACTTTTTGTCCAAAACCAACTATTTTGGCAAAGAGCTGGAAAACATCGCCGACGAAATTATCTTTCAACAAAACCGCGGGTAAGCTATGGCGCACAAACAAAGAACCGTCATGGCCGAAATCAACATGGTGCCTTTTATAGACATCACCTTGATTTTGCTGATTATTTTTATGGTGATGAGCCCCATGCTGGTGCAAATGCAGATGAACGTGGATTTGCCCAAGTCTAACGCGCTCAACACCACCGCCGAGGAGGACGTCCTGCGCATAGAGGTGCAGAAAAACGGCTCTATCCGCATAGACAACCGCACCTATACCCTGCAAAACTTGGAGCGGGAACTGGTGCTGCGCATGGGCAAGGCAAACAAAAAAACCATTTTGGTGGAGGCCGACAAAAATGTGCCTATTCAAACGGTGGTGGAC
>CAVDMZ010000049.1:0-9391 GCA_963610115.1 Duodenibacillus sp. | reverse complement strand
GAGTTGTCTCTGCTCAGCATCTTCCATTTTCCTTGTCGTTCATTGAATAAAGCCAACGACCACTACCAGAAAAATGGAAGATCCTGAACAAAAACTTTTCAGGATGACCTCTTATTTGATTTAACGGCAAAAGAGAAACGACAGTAAAGATGAGATTCCCGATTACGACACTCGGGAATGACGGCATGGAATAGAACGCCCCCTACTGCTCCTGGAAATACAACTATGAGAATGATGACGGCATGGATGAAACAGAAACTACAAGATAGGAAATCCTAAATGTCGCTTGTTTAGGCCTAGCAAGAATGAGGCCTTATACTTCCCGCGCCAGGGTATAGGCCATGACCTTTTTGGCCCCCGCCTGTTTGAGCGCCCGGGCGCACCCCTCCAAGGTAGCCCCGGTGGTGGCTACATCGTCAATAAGCAAAACAACCTTGCCCTTGACAGCGGCCGGGGTCATACATTCAAAGGCACCGTCCATATTCTTTAGGCGCGCTTCCCGCCCGAACTTTGTTTGGCTGGGCGTATCGCGGCGGCGGATTAAACTGTGGGTATCTACAGGCAACTGCCTTTGGCGGGCCAAGGCACGGGCCAGCAGCTCCGATTGGTTATATCCTCTCTTTTTTAATTTTTTAGGATGCAAAGGCACGGGCAGGAGCAACTGGGCCTCGGCTAAATCCGGGTAATTCTCCCACTCGCCTAGCATCCATTCGGCCAAATAGTCCGCCAGATAGGGGCGGTCGGCATATTTAAACGCGTGGATGAGCGCGCGCATGGGCGGGCCAAACACCACGGCCGAGCGGATGATTTTGCATTGGTAAGCCCGGGCCTTGCTGCCGCGGCAGTGGTAACAGTGCGCTCCGCCGTCAGGCAGCGGCTTGCCGCAGCGCAAGCAATACAGCGCTCCCACCGGGCGCACTTGCGCACGGCAGGCGGCGCACAACGGGCTGCGGCTGCGGAAAGGCAAATCCCGGCGGCAGCTATAGCAGGTATTGGGCAGGAGCACATGCAAAAGCAAATCCTTGGCCCACACCCAGCCCTTAGAATTGAATGGTAACATTGGCCGCCAAGCTGTAGGCCATGTAATCTTCGGTTTCCACATAAGCGTGATTGAGCCACTGGGCCGACCCGGCCACATTCAAACGCAGGTTCTGCGAAATTTCATAATCCAGCGAGGTCGTCAAATCCAACAAATTGTAATTCTCTTTTACTTCCACGGGAGAAGTCTTCTTTTTATACGAGGCCGTGGTGTTCCAAATGACGCGGTTGGTGGCATTGTACATGCGGTTGATAAACGGCAGTTTAATGCCGCGCGGCAGGTTAAAGTCCAAGCGGACATTTAAGCTGGGGGTTACCTCCTTGCTGCTTTGGCTCAGCTGCCCGCGCACCAAACGTTTTTCGTAGGTAGAATAAATTACCTTGGGCGTAAAACGCCAGCTGCCCAAGTAAAAGGAGGTCTGCGCGGAAAAATCCTCCCCGTCAATGTCCTCCAAACTTTGGCCCGCCAGCAGGTCGTCTTTATCGGACTTGCGCTTGTCATACACCAGCACGGTGTCAAAAAAGTTAAACAGCAAAAAGCGCAAATCCCCGCCGTATTTAAGCTCCGTTTTTTCATCGGTGTCTATATTGGAGCTGACCACCTCGCTGTAGCGCAGCTTGAGGTTGGTGGAGCTGAGCCAGCGTCCGCCGTAAAAGAATTTCTCCAAATCGGAAATGGAAAATACCGCATCGGGCAAGGTCATACTCTGTGATTCATAGGCCGTGCCGGTTTGGTTGTTTTGCTGAAAACTTTGGGTAAAGTTGTTAAGCAGCGAAAGGGTTTTGAGCGGGGCCCACCGCGGGCCAAAGTCATACTCAGCCAGCGGGCTCCACCGCTGCGAGGAGGTAATGGTATCGCGCAAAATCAGGCTTTGGCGGCTGGAATGTGCACCCGTGCCGGACAGGGACGATCGGATCCACAGTTCTTTTTTGGAGTCAAACCCTTCGTCCACATAATTCCACGCGTCGGCGTCCTGCAGGCGGTAGCCCGAGGAGATGACTAAATTCTTAAACAGCTTGCTCTTGGGCATAATTTCGTGCCCGCTCAAGGTCAGCGTAATCCCGCCGTCTGCGCTGCGGTTGAGGCTTTTGAGTTCGCCGATATCGTAGCGGGCTTCGTCGGCCTTGCCTTGGTTAAAAATCTTTTCGGTCAAATTATTGCTTTCCGTGGTGGAAATGCTGTAACTGAGCGAGGGAGCCAGCCACTTGGCAATGCGCCAGGTGCTGTTAAATCCGGCCGATTGGTTCATGGCCTTGGGGTAGCGGCGGTTACTGTCGGGCAGGGCGGCGTGAAATTGGGTGCGCTCCTCTTTGCTTTGGCTGAGCGAGTAACTGGGTGTAATGTGAAAGTTTTTACCGGGTTCGTAATTAAACTTCACATTCATGCGCTGGGTTTCTTCGTCCGTGTTGTAATTGGTATCAGAAGCCAAATGCATTTCCCGCGCATAATCTATGCTGGTGGCGGTATAAGAATATCCGGCCTGAATGTTTTTAAAGGACGGCGTATCATGCGTAACATTGACGGCATAGGTCTGTGCTTTATCCTTACGCCGGATAAGGTCATAATCCACTTGGTCCAAGGTATATTGCAAACCAATCTGCGGCAATTTTTCTTTAATAAAGTCCCCGCGCACCAAGGCCTGCTGGCGCTCTACACTGCCTTTGTCCAAGGTGCTGACGGTGTTGTAATCGGTGGTTTCCACTACGTTGGGGGTCACAGTGGTGCTGCGGTTTAAAGTAGCCTGTATGGGGAAGTTTTTAAAGCGGTCCACTTTCACAAAATATTCCTCTTGGGTTATCTCTTGGTTTTTAGCCACGGTCAGCGGAGTTTCAAAATCGCTATCCATGTATTTATACTTGGCCCCGGCACTGCCCCAGCCGGCCAGCTTGACGGCCCCGTCCACCTTATAAGCGGATCCCTGCGTCGTTACGGCATTGGCCAGGTGAATGACATTGAGCCACACCTCGCCCACGCTGCCCGTGCCCACGGTGGCCCCGGTATCGTCGGTCTGTTTTTCCACCCCGGCCATAATCATACTGATTTTTTTGAAATTCATCACGCCGCCGCTGGCCCGCCGGCTGCTTACGCGCACCCCGTAGGAGTCCTCAGACACATTTTCAAACGCATCGGGGATGCCGTCGCCGTTTTTGTCCACCATTTTCAGAGAAATCAACCGCCAAGAGGGCGTGTCAAAATCCAGCGGAACGGTAATTTTATCGTAGTTTTGGTCCGTACCCACCTTCATATAAAATTCACTGCCGCTATTGCCGGGCTTGCTGTAGAGCAGGAATCGGAACTCCTTGTGTTGCGTGAAATCCATCGTCTTAAAATTGCGGTTGGCATAGAGCAGCTCCTGCCCGGTGTCAGAGGTGGTGTCAAAGGACAAATTCAAGGCTTGGTCCACCACGGCATTGGACTGGCTTTGCTCCTTGTAATTAGACAAGGAGCCGTACAAATAATTAAACACGCGCGATCCGTCGCCATTGTTGGCGGCAAAAATAGGCACATACTGGGTATTGTCTGCATTGTTGATGCCGGAAACGGCGAACTGGTCCGGGTCGGTCCCCTCGCGGGCGTTCCACGCCGTACCGGCCAAAGCCACATTGGCAATCTTGACCGTCCCCTTCATTTTGCCATTGTATTTAAGCGTGACGCGCAGGTGGCGCACGGCGGTCCATTTGCTCTTGTCGCTTTGGGCAATGAGCAGCGGGGAAGTAAAGGTCTGCCACCCGTCATAGGCCAGGCTGTTGTCGTTCATCCCGTCAATACTTTGCCCGCCATAGCCGAAGTGTCCGCCTACGTTGGTGTCTTCTTCATCGTATTTGCCGTTGTGGTTTAAGTCCTGGCTGTCAATGCGGCCGTTGGGCTGGCTTTGCGGATTGTACACGTTTCGCGTAAAGGGATTATACCGCTGCAAAGTACCGTCCGGGTTCGCAAACCACCAGCCGACGTCCTCGTTGGGAGCCAAGGTGGACAGACAATTCACGTCCTCGGTCTTGGGGGCGGGGGTGTCGGGGCTGCAGGAGGTGTACATCCCGTAGCCGGAGGGCACCAGCCCGCTGGGCACCTCGGCCGGGTTGGCCGAGTCGGAGCGTTCGCTGATATTGCCAAAGGTTACGTCTATTTTGGGCGCGCCCGCGGCGGCACTGCCTTCGCCGAGCATTGTCAGTTCAAAAGAAGTTTTGTCAGACAAATCCACCCCGCTGTCGCTGAGCGGATAGACCAAGGAAATTTCATCGTGGTCGGCATACGCAGTGCCGATGACCTTGCTAAAGTCATAATTGATAACCAGCACCTGCTGTTTTTCATTGTAGGTACTGCCGGAATTGGGGTTAATCTCTAAGGCGGGCAGCTCTTGGGTGTCCCAAGCCACAGAATCCAAAAAGGCGGGTTTATCGTTGGGGTTGGCGGCAATGGTCCACTCATAGAAAATCCGGCTGCCGCTGGTTTGGATATTGGTTTCATTCATACTGTCAACCATGGCATAGCCGAAGAGGTTTTGGTTTTTTTGGCTTTTGGCCACTTCCGCCCCGAAATCCACCGACAAATTTTGCGTTACCTTCAAATCCTTTGCATTCACATCCGCCCCGTACACCAGTAAATCTTTGGCATAGTTGCCCACTTGGGGAACAGTGTCGGGCTGGTCCCAGCCTTCCTTCAACACCGTGGTGCCCAGTTTGATTTTATCCCACAGCTTGTAATCCAGCCGTCCGCCGATTAACGAGTTATTGGAATTGGACCCGTTGGTCGTATCATAGGTGATGTCAATGACGGAACTTTCGGTAATTTGGTCGCCCTTGTAAAAGGTGATAAAGCCGGAGGTGTAATCAATATAATAGTCATTATTGCGTGTGAGGGTGCGGCCGTTTAATTTGACCGATTCCGATTGAACGACCATGTCCGCCTCTACAAAATAGGTCTTTACGGTGGAGGTATATTCCACCTTAAAGGTACGGTTTTTAGATGAAGTCGGCGTGGTATTATACAGCCCCGGGTCATCGGTCATACGGGTTTGCAGTTCAAAGATACCCTTGTCAAAATCCATATCAATGGTGGACGGATACAACTGCTTGGGGCTGGCGCTGTTGCCCACCTCTTGGCCGTTGGCGTCCAAAAGCGAAAGAATAAAATTGCCCTTGCCGTTGTCACGCGTAATCTGCTGGGAACCCACGCTGTAAAAAGTCTTCATTTCCAAACGGTAGCCGATTTCCGAGGCATCAGACAGAATAGACTTTTCGTTTTCGGTTTTGATTAAATATGGCTGGTTTTGATCCGGGCTGAGCCACTGGCCGGCATTGTTTTGGTAGTTGACGGCAATCACGCTGGCGGCGGTTTGCGCTTTGGAAAATTGAATCACGCCGCGGCTGTAATCCACCGTATAATCCACGCCGCGCTGCAGGCGTTTGAATTTGGCCGGATAGGTGGCTGAGGGGTCGGCATAGTCGCGCGCGGTCAAGGAAACGGGGACAAAGTCTCCGTCGGTGGTGTTGCTGTCTAAATACACCTCCTCCGTGCCGGCGGCAATACTGCCCATGGCCGTGGACCAAGAGGTACCCGGCGAGCCGGCAATATTGGTACCGAAGGTCAAATCATAATAGGTGCGGCGGATATAATCGGTATCTTTGACAGACACTATTTCAAATACGCTGCTGCCTACGAATTGTTTTTGTTTGCTGGACCCTTTGGTCTGGCTGCCGATGATGTTTAAGTCCAAATTTTTATGCTGCAGATGCATCTTGGCCCCGAAGAGCTGCTTTTGGTAGGCGATAAACTCCGTCTGCGGCAGGGACAAATTAATATCGCCAAACTCCGCCAGCTGCACCAGCTCGCCGGGTTTGCCGCGGTAGGCTACGGAAATGGTTTTTTCCTCCTCGCGCTTGTCGTCGTAGTCAATATCCACAAAAATGCGGTCCAAAATTTTACCCTGCATTTTGAGCTGCATTTCCTGCTGCATCTCAAAGCTCTGTACATTGCGTTCTTCAATATCGTTGTTGCTGTCTTGGGTGTAGCGTTTGGAATTGAGTTTAAACCCTACCACATACCGCCCGGTCAAGGCCACATTGGTGCCGTAAAGCGGCAGGGCCAAGGTCGGGTTGAGCAGGGTCAAGTCCGGGATGGGTTCGGGCTCCTTGTCCAAATTGTAGGCTCCGTCCACAGCCGTAACGGCCTGCCGCCAAAAGTCGTTGGTATATTTGAGCAGTTGCGCGTCGTCGGGGGCGTCTTTAATAATCAGCTCCTCTTCGGCCTTGGCCTTGCACTCGTCATCAAAAATATCATACTGGTCCCTATCCACCAGCCGGTAGGGCAGCGTTTCGGCCTGCAAATACGGGCCAAAAAGCAGCTGGGGGATTAAAAATAAGCACAAAAACAACCGTGCGGTTTTCATGGGATAGTACAAAACCTCATCTTTTCATTGTATAAAATTTTCCCCAAGGCATAACGCGCGCGTACGGCATGGGGCCAAAAATCCCGCGCGCGCCCGCGCGATATTTGTTAGAATAGAAATAATGATGAAAATCGCACGCCCGGCCATTTTTACCCGCTATATTGCCAAAAGTCTGCTGACCTTCTTTGCCGGAGTAGTGGGCGTTTTGATGTTTGTCATCTTCATGAACCAGTTTATCCGCATTATGGATATGGCCATGACGTATGGCACCAACTGGGGGTGGATTTTGTCCTCCTTGCTCTGTGTCGTGCCCAATGTGTTTACGCTGGCCGCCCCCATGGCCTTTCAAATCTCTATTTTGCTGACCCTGACTAATATGAGCGAACACGGCGAGCTGATTGCCCTGCGCGCGGCGGGGTTTTCATTTAAAGAGATCGTCCGGCCCATGGCCTTTTGCGCGCTGGCGCTGACAGCCACCCTGTTTGTCTTTGCCAACTGGCTGACCCCCCACAGCGACAAACGCCTGCTGGAAAAGCGCGAGGAAGCCCGCCAAAAAATCACCAAAGTAACCTTAGAACCCAAAACCTTTTTAAACCTGGGCGAATGGGATTTGTATTTGGAGGACTTGGACGAGGATACCAAACAGGCCCGCCAAATCCACCTCATCCGCAAGAAGGATTCCTCTGCGCTGAGCACCAAGGTCAATGCCAGCTCCGGGCGGATTATTTTAACCGACCGGGCCATCGGGCTGCAGCTTAAAAACGGGCAAATGCAGCGCATTGACGCCAAGGACCCCACCGCCATTGTGGCGGCCAATTTTGACGATTACACCCTAAGTATTTCCCTCACGCGTGACCACCACCGCCGCCAGCGCGTTTCGGAGTTGAGCTCCTCTAAAATTCTGCGCCTGCTGCGCCGGGGCACGCTCTCGCCGCAGCAAACGGCCGAATACCGCACCGAAGCCAGCGTGCGCAATGTGATGGCCTTCTCTCCGCTGATTTTGCTCTTGGTCAGCTGCCCGCTGGGCTTTTCACTGGGCAAGCGCACCAACAAGGGCTGGGGTATGCTCTTTAGCGTGATTATTATTTTTGCCTTTTACCTGCTGATGACCTTGGGGCTGAGTATTGGCAAAAAATACGGCCTGCTGGCCTATCCTGCCCCGTGGCTGCCGATTATAGCCGGGGCCGGAGCCGCGTGGTATTTGTGGAAAAAGAGGTTAAACATTTAATGAGCCGGCTTTTTAGATACATCGCTAAAAAATTTTGGGGCCCGTTCTTTTTTGCCCTGGGGGTGTTTGTGGCCCTGGTGGTGCTGGGCGACACCTTTGAAAAACTCAAAACCTTAAGCAACGGCCATTCCACCTTGGGGGCGGTGCTGACGTATTCTCTACTGGCCTTTCCCTCTTGGCTGACCACCATTATGCCGGTGGCGTGTTTGCTGGGGGCTATTTCGGTGGTTTCTGAAATGGTGGCCAGCGGCGAATGGACCGCCTGTGTAGCCAGCGGTTTTGCCCCGCGCCAACTGTTTAAACCCGTGGTGTTGTGCATTCTACTGGTTACGCTGGGCACTTTGGCCGTGCAAGAATTTATCGTCCCGCCGCTGAACGTGAAAGCCGAAACGCTCTACTACACCCGTATCAAGCCGGAGGAGCATTTTAACTTAAATGCAGAGGCGGACGTGGCCATGAAGGTGTCTGAGCGGCAACTGCTCTTTGCCAAGGAAGTGGATTTGAGCCGCGGCGTGATGAATGAAGTGTCTTTAGATACCTATGACCCCGGGTGGAATATTGCCTCTCAATTTGTGGCGCAGCGCATGGTGTGGGATGAGGCCTCCCGCCGCTGGATTTTTGAAGACGGCACCCGCCGCACCTTTTTAAACGCCATGGACACGCGCGAGGAAACCTTTGAGCGGGAAGATTCTCCGTTGCAGTTGCAACCGCAGGATATGTCCGTAAACAAAACGGAAAACAAGCTCTTAAGCCTGCGCGAGTTAAGCAAACGCATCCAATTCTTCAAGCGCACCGGGCTGGTGTCTTATTCCGCGGAAACGGAAAGGCAAGCCAAGCTGGCCACCCCGTTTGTTACGCTGATTATGTGTTTGCTGGGGATGCCCTTTGCCATCAGCTTGCGCCGCAAAAGCAAAATTTTAAATATTATCGCTTCTATGGTCATTGCCTTTACCTTTTGGTGGCTGATTAGTATGATTACGTCCATTGGAGAAAACGGCTACCTCAACCCCTACTTGGCCGGCTGGGGCCCGGTGTTGCTGTTTGGCATAGTCGTCTTTTTTGAATTTAAGTGGCTGAAACTCTAAAACCCGGGCCCTTACGTTCCCACCTCTCCATGCGGCTTATAAAAAATACCAATCCAAAGCCCCTTTAGAGCTGTGTTAAGAAGCATTCACTTGCTGGTAACAAACGTAATTGCCTACAACCACACGGGTAAATCCCCAAGAGAAGAGTAATTTTTTCCAGCCCTCATTATCTCCCATGTTTCTACAAGTTCCCCATAAACCGCCCACCTTACGGTCTGTATCGGCGGACAAACGCAAGGATACACCAAACCCGTTCTTCTCATATTTACCGGATGCAAAGACAGCTTGTACAAAACGATCTTTCATTCTTAATATCACCCCGGGATATTCACTCTGCGGCGTTGCCACAGCATAGACGCAATCCCCACTTTTTTCCAATATGCGGGGAAATGTGGCAGAATAATCCATATCCAATTCGTTCAAGCACCCAAAATTATAGGTTCCATTTGCCATTTTGTAACGCTCTTGCGCCTCCAATAACTTGGTCGCCCATATTTGCAGTGGTGCAGCACGGGATTTCCACACCGCCTTTTGATACTGCGGCAGGGCAATGGCAGTTAGCACTCCAATGATAAGCACGACGACGAGGAGTTCAATCAGCGTAAAGCCGCGCAAAGGTCCTCTCCTTACGTCATTCCCGAAAGTTGTAATCG
>CAVDMZ010000048.1:0-9628 GCA_963610115.1 Duodenibacillus sp. | reverse complement strand
CCGCCCACCTCGCCAATGACAGCAGAGATAGAAACAGAAATAGCAAAAAAGAAAACCGGGGAACAAATTTTGTTCCCCGGTCCCTTGCATTACACAGGTATTATTTTAATTGCGAAGTACAATGCGGGCAGCGGGTGGCGTCCAAGGCAATCTCAGAACAGCAATAGGGGCACTTCTTGGTGGTCGGCGCGGGGGCCGGAGCTTCCTCTTTTTTGAGGCTGTCTAATTTATTAATGGCCTTAATCAAAAGGAAAATACAAAACGCCACAATCAAAAAACTGATGACGGCATTTAAGAAATTGCCGACATTGAGCGTGGTGGCGCCGGCGGCTTGGGCGGCGGTCAAGGTCGCATAGGGGCCGGCAGTGGCCGCACCGTCTTTAATGACGATAAACCAGTTGCTAAAGTCCACCTTGCCCATCAACAGCCCCAAGGGCGGCATCATCACATCGGCCACCATGGAGTTGACAATTTTGGTGAACGCACCGCCGATAATGATACCGACGGCCATATCAATTACATTTCCGCGCATGACGAATTTTTTAAATTCGCCCAACATATTTTTAATCATTTTTTCTCCTGTTTACAAGTCCGACCGCCTTCAAAAGCGGTGCGTACAAATCCTGCTCCGGCGGATATTGAATCTGCGCCGGGTCCGTCTTTGCTGCAAATTTTACGGGAGCGCCCGTTATCACGCACAAGGGACGGCGTTCGTTGCGCTCGCCCATGGTTACGGCCGCGGCCGCCGCCAAAGCATCGGCCAAATTGACCAAAGTCATCTCCAGCGGTTTACCAAAAATATCCTTTTTGCCCCGCTCATCGCGCACACCGCAAAAGCCCGCATACGCCACCGCCGCGCCGATGACACCGGCCCGCAGAGGCAAAATCATACTGTCGGTAATAATCAGCCCCAGTTTTTTAATTCCGTAGGCCCGGCATAAAGCCGCGCGCAGCTGCGCCGCACAGGCATACAGCCGCGGCGGCAAGAGCAACCATTTGCCCCGGGCGTTGGATTCGTCTATCCCGGCATTGGTCATAAGCATCCCCTCTTTGAGAGTCATCCACGCCAGTTTGGTTTTAAGGGCGGCGTCGCTTTCGCGGCGGATGAGCTTTTCCTTTTGCCGCCGGGTGGAACCCGCCGCGCAAGTCCCCTTCCACAAGCAAATTAATTTAGAGGACACCACCAGCACCGCCCCGTTTTCAAGCGTGGGGATATGCCGCAGAATAAAAGCCACCAAATCCTGCTTTTCTTTAAAAATGGCGGTGTGAACGGGGGTTACTCTCATCCTTCATCCTCAAAGGGACCCACAAAAGCCATAAATACTTGATTGGCCAAAAAAAGCCCCTCTAATGTTAATTTTAATAAATCCCCGTTTTGCTCCACAAGGCCGCGCCGCAAAAGCGGGGCAATTTCCTTATCAAAATAGCGGTGCTGTAACGGGGTCAAGCGGACCCCTTGGAGCCGGCGCAGCCCCAACATCAGTGTTTCACCCGCTTGGGCTTTGCCTGTTAATTTTTCAGAAAATTCCGTGGGGTCCCCTGCGCCCTTCATCCGTTGCAGATAGGTGCGGACGGAGCAAACATTGCTGCGGCGCACCCCGTTTTGATAAGAGGCCGCCGCACTGCCCAACCCCAAGTATTCGCCGTTTAGCCAATAATTCGTATTGTGCCGGCTTTGGCGACCGTGGCGGGCAAAATTAGAAATTTCATAATGTTCAAATCCCGCCTCTTGCAAATAAAAATGTGCCAGCTCCAACTCCCGGCGCAACAAATCCTCATCGCTTTGCACCCCTTCCTTGTAAAACGGGGTCCCCTTCTCCACCTGCAGCCCATATACGGAAATATGCTCCGGCTTTAGCCGCACCAGCCGGCGCAGCCCGTCGGCAAATTCCGCCTCGCTCTGCCCGGGCAGCCCGGCCATTAAATCCACGCTGATGTTTTCAAACCCGCTTTGCCGGGCCCAGCCATACGCCTGCAAAAAGGTGCGGACGTCGTGCACGCGGCCGATACGCCGCAAGGTATCATCAGAAAAACTCTGCAGGCCCAAACTCAAGCGGTTTAATCCGGCTGATTTTAAGAGCTGTAATTTTGCGGGGGTTAAACTTTCGGGGTTGGCCTCTAACGTGCTTTCCGCAAAAGAAGAAAGTGCAGAAAAGTGGCGTTGCACCAAGGCGCACAGTTTTTCCAGCTGCGCCCAGGAGAGCAAACTGGGGGTGCCGCCCCCAACGTATAAAGTGTCAAAAGACAGCCCGACGTACCGCGCGGCCTCTTGCTCCAGCGCAGACAAATAGGGTTCTATGAGCGGCTCCTCCCCGGCAAAGGAGGCAAAATCACAATAGCGGCATTTTTGGCGGCAAAAAGGAAGGTGAATATATAACCCGCGGCTCATGCTTTACGCTCAGCCTCGTAGCGCAGGTAGGCAAAAATGAACGGATCCAAATCACCGTCCATAACCCCGGTAATATTGGAGGTTTCAAAATTACTGCGCAAATCCTTGACCAGCTGGTACGGCATAAACACATAGGAGCGGATTTGATGCCCCCAGGCAATTTCGCCCTTTTGGCCGTAACGTTTTTCTGCCTCGGCGCGTTTTTTGTCCATTTCCAGCTCATACAAACGCGCCTTTAACATCTTCATAGCGGTTTGGCGGTTTTGCAGCTGGCTGCGTTCTATGCGGCAGGACACCACAATCCCGGTCGGCTTGTGGAGCAGGCGCACGGCGCTTTCCACCTTGTTGACGTTTTGGCCGCCGTGGCCGCCCGCACGGGAAGTTTCCAGCTCAATGTCGCGCTCCGGGATGTCTATGTTGATTTCATCCTCAATATCGGGCAGCACATCCACTGAAGCAAACGAGGTATGCCGCCGCGCATTGGCGTCAAAGGGCGACACGCGCACCAAGCGGTGCACGCCGTTTTCCCCCTTGAGATAGCCATAGGCATAGGGGCCCTCAATAATCATAGAGGCATTTTTAATCCCCGCTTCTTCCCCGGGCAGTGCGTCCGTTACCGACACCTTCATCCCATGCTGTTCGGCCCAGCGGGTATACATGCGCAGCAACATTTGCGCCCAATCGCACGATTCGGTGCCGCCCGCTCCGGCATGCACGGTCAAAATGGCGCGCAGTTTATCGTGCGGTTCAGAAAGCGTAATTTCAAATTCCTTCTTTTCGGTTTGTTTTTCCAGCTCCCTTAAAGCCTCCGCCAGTGCGGGCAACTCGTTCTCGTCCTGCATTTCCCGGGCCAAATCGTATAAAGTCTGGGCGTCTTCCAACTGTTTTTGTAAATTTTTATAGGTTTCCAACGCCGTTTTGAGCCCGTCTATTTTTTGGGTAACGGCTTTGGCTTTTTGATTGTCATTCCAAAAGGCCGGGTCCGCGGCTATTTTCTCCTGGGCGGCCAATTCCGCCGTTTTAGCGGGGATATTCTCCATCCGGCCGATTTTGGCAATGCGGTCCGTCAGTAAAGCCAACGCATTTTCTATGTCTTTAAACTCAATATTATTCATAAGCAAACACCATTACGGAAAGCAACACGGTAAAATAAATCGCCGCACAAAGCCAAGCAAACCAATCGCCCCATTGTACATAAAAACTGGGGTGATCGCCCAATGGCAGGGCTGTGTCGGCCACCAGGACGGCCTGAGTATTCAGTTCGGCCCGGGCCAACAGCCGCCCCGTCGGGGCGATGACGGCGGAAATGCCCGTATTGGCCGCGCGCAACACCGGGCGGCGCAACTCCACCGCGCGCACTACGGCCACCGCTAAATGCTGGTAGGGCGCGTCGGTATCAAAAAACCAGGCATCATTGGTAATCTGCACAAAAAATTTGGCTCCTTTTTTGGCCTGCCGCCGCCACAAAGAGGAAAAGACCGACTCATAACAAATGCTGACTCCAAAGGGAATTTGCCCCGTCCGCAACAGCGGCTGTTCCCACGCCCCGGAAGAAAAGCCGCCCAATTCGCCCAGCACCTGTATCTGCGGAAACCAACGCCGCAGGGTGCTTTCCAGAGGGATAAACTCCCCAAAGGGCACCAGATGCGTTTTATCATAATACGGCAATTCTTCCCCTACCGGGGAAAATAAAAACGCGCTGACGTATTGCCGTCCATCCTCCTCCCGGTTGGATCCGGCCAGCTGCCACGCGCCGCTGTCCTGGGCTATGCGTTGCATCAGCTCATTATACGGGGGCTGTTGTACCGGGCCCGGGGTTACATTCTCGGGCCATACGGCCAGCATCACATTTTCTTGCGGCAATTGCCGGCCCATTTGCTCCAGCGTATCTAAAATCTCCTGCTCAAACTCCGGCGACCATTTTTTGTACTGGTCTATATTGGGCTGCATCACGGCCGCCCGCAGGGAAAGCAAGGCCCGCGGTGCCGGACGGTGCAGCACCCAAGCCCCGTAGCCATACACCGCGCCAAAAACCGCCGCCGCTAACAGAAGCTGCATCACCCCGCGTTTTAAATGCGGCGTAGCAAAAGCATAGCCGACGCACAAACCCGTCAAAGCCACCGCCGCGCTGACCCCGCTGGCCCCGGTAAAGGACGCCAGTTGCAATACCTCCGGCAAATTCCACTGTGAATACGCCAAAGACACCCACGGAAAGCCCAATGCATAGGTGGCCAGCATTTCGTGGGCCCATTCCAGAGCCGCCCAGCCCAAAGCGCCCAATACGGGGTAAATCCACTGCAAGCGTTTTAGGAAATAACAGCTGCCGCCAAAAACGGCAAATTGTATTCCCATCAGGGCCGCCAAGCCCAGCCAAGCAGCGCGGGCCAGCGTAGGGCTCAACCCGCCTCCGGCCCAACAAGTAATAAAAACCCAATAATACAACCCCGCATAGACCAGTATGCCGCACAACCAGCCGTAAAAGAAACTGCCCCAAAAACTGCGCAGCCGCGTAACGGCCCAAGCAAACGGGGCCAAGGCCAGCCACGCCAGCAAACTGTGGGAGGGTTTAGGATAGCTGAGCTTAAACAAAACCGCCGTTCCCACCCCGCAAAGAGCCAAAAAGAAAAGTTTAAAGAAAAACCGCACCGCCCGTTTGAGAAAAAGTCCCCCGCGGGAAGATTCCCCGGACGGTTTTTCATACACAAAGGGGCGGTGCAACAAACTCATGAATTATCCTAATACACGATTTGGCAGCGGTTTTGTTGGCAAACCGGGTGTGCCGTGGGCGAGCACTCCTTTTGCGTAGAGGCGGTAGAGGGGCATGCCGTGGCATCGGCATAGCTCTTCTCCATTAAACGGGAAAATTCCAAAGACAATCCCGCATTAATGGCCGTTACTCCCTCCGGGCCCTTCAAACAGCCGCAAGGATCTTGGTCTACAATAACGCACTCCTCATCGCTTTGGCATTGATACAGGCGGACTTCCAGCTCGGCCCGTTTTTTAGCCTGCAACTTATGCTGGCGGCGCTGCTGCTCTTGCTGTATCTGGGCTTGGTTTTCCTCCACCATTTGTTTCGTAACCAGCGGTATTTGCACCTCAATGGGTTGCGAGCGGGAAAAGAAAGACACCGCCAAAACGGCCGCCACAAAGGCACACGCTAACAAAAACACTCCTTTAATCATCTGATTCATGCTTTGGCTCCACAACATTTTTTATACTTTTTACCGCTGCCGCAGGGGCAAGGGTCGTTACGGCCGATTTTATGCACGGCTGCGTTGGAGGCAGAGGCCTTTTCCGTGGCATTTTCGGCCGCTTGTTTCTTGGGCGACACCGCTTGACGCACCGGCGGCAGCTGCAACCGGAAGATATATCCCACCATTAAATCGCGCACCTTGTTCATCATCGCACTGTAGAGCTTGTACGCTTCTTTTTGGTATTCAATCAGCGGGTCCTTTTGGGCATATCCGCGCAAGCTGACGCTGTTTTGCAACTGGTCCAGCTCATACAAATTTTGTTTCCAGGCATTATCTATAATCTGCAATAAAAGCATCCGCTCCAACTCGGCAAAGTTGACCCCTTGTTGCAAAAAGAAATCGGAGCGCTGCCGGTAGAGTTTTTCCACCAAGGCCACAATGTCCTCCGCCAGCTGGTCCCCGGTCTTGCCGGAGGTGTTCTGGGCATTGTAGTCAAAGGCATACGGGAATAAAGACCGTAAGGTCAGATTTAAGGTTTCAAAATTAGATTGGGCCGCGTCGCGGTAATGATAGTGTGCCTGTACGATTTCCGCCACCACTTCCTCAATCATCTTCAGCACGGTGCCGGTCATATCTTCCCCGTCCAAAATGGCGTTGCGCAATCCGTAAATGGCGGTGCGCTGTTGGTTCATTACTTTATCATAATCCAACAGGTGTTTGCGGATATCAAAGTTATGCCCTTCCACCATGCGCTGGGCCCCCTCAATTTGGCGGCTCATCAAGCGCGACTCTATGGCCTCGCCGCTTTTCATTCCCAGCGTGCTTAAAATAGAGCTGATTTTGGCCGTATTGGCAAACAAGCGCATCAGTTCGTCTTCCAACGAAATGTAAAAGCGCGAGCACCCCGGGTCCCCTTGGCGGGCGCAACGGCCGCGCAGCTGGTTATCAATGCGGCGGCTTTCGTGACGTTCCGTGCCGATGACGTGCAGGCCGCCTTGGCCTAACACATAGTCTTGCTCGGCCTTGTCCGCCGGGCTGCCGCCCAGCACAATATCGGTGCCGCGGCCGGCCATGTTGGTGGCAATCGTTACCGCGCCCTTGCGTCCGGCTTGGCTGATGATTTGGGCTTCCATTTCGTGGTATTTGGCATTAAGCACTTTGTGCGGAATGCCCTTGGCGCGCAACATATTGCCCAACTTTTCAGATTTTTCAATGGAGCGCGTACCCACCAGCACCGGGGCCCCCTTCTTCCACAACGCTTCAATTTCTTCCACAATGGCGTTGAATTTGTCTTTCTCCGTTAAAAACACCAAATCCGGGAAGTCCTGGCGGCGGGAAGGGCGGTTGGGGCGGATTTCCACCACGTCTAATTTATAAATTTGCCAAAACTCATTGGCCTCCGTCATAGCGGTACCCGTCATGCCCGAGAGCTTTTTATACAGTTTGAAAAAGTTTTGGAAAGTAATGGTGGCCAGGGTCTGGTTTTCCTCTTTAATCTGCAAACCTTCTTTGGCCTCTACGGCTTGGTGCAAGCCGTCGCTCCAGCGGCGGCCGGGCATCAAGCGGCCCGTGAATTCATCCACGATGACCACTTCGCCGTCCTTGACCACATAGTCCACATCCCGTTCATACAAATGGTGGGCGCGCAAAGCCTGGTTGATGTGGTGCACCCATTCCGACTGCACGTCATCATAGAGATTGGACACGTTCAAAAACTTTTCTGCCTTGGCAATACCCGTCTCCGTCAGCGTGGCGGTGTGGTTTTTTTCATCCACAATGGCGTCATAGCCGGCGGCCAAATCCACATGCTCGTATTTGGCTTTCACTTCGTCATTTTCGGTAATCAAACGCACCTTGAGCGAGGGAATCAAGCGGTTGACGATATAGTATTTATCCGTGCTCTGCTCCGACGGGCCGGAAATAATCAGCGGGGTGCGGGCCTCGTCAATTAAAATGGAATCCACTTCGTCCACAATGCAGTAGTTCAACGGGCGCAGTACGCGGTCGGTGCGGCTGATGACCATATTGTCGCGCAGGTAGTCAAAACCCAGCTCATTGTTGGTAACGTAGGTAATATCCTTGGCGTACATTTCGCGGCGCTCTTCATTGTCCATATCGTGGTTAATATAGCCGACGGTCAAGCCCAAAAATTCGTGTATCGGCCCCATCCATTGGCGGTCGCGGCGGGCCAAATAATCGTTGACTGTCACCACGTGCACGCCCTTGCCGGTTAAAGCGTTTAAATAAGAGGGGAGCACCGCCACCAACGTTTTTCCTTCGCCGGTGCCCATTTCGGCAATTTTGCCTTGGTGCAGCACAATACCGCCCAGCAGTTGCACATCATAGGGGCGCAGCCCGATGACGCGCTTGGCGGCTTCACGCGCGACGGCAAAAGCCTCGGGCAAGATATCCTCTAAAGTTTGGCCTTGGGCCAAGCGGTCTTTAAATTCTTGGGTTTTGGCCTTGAGCTGTTCGTCAGACAGTGCCTCTATCCGCGCCGCCCAGGCATTGGCCGTATCTACATAGTGCTGGATTTTCTTGAGGTCGCGTTCGCTTTTGGTACCGAAAATTTTGTCTATTAAAATTCTAATCATGGGGAGATATCCTTATCAAAATAATACGCCCAAGAAGGGCTATGGTTACATTAAACCAATTTATGCAACGCAAATTCAACCTTTGCCCGCCGGAAAACAGACAGACAAAACGCCGCACCCGCTAAAGGGCGCGGCGCAGAAAGAAAAATATTTATTTTGCCACCGGTTTTTTGTGGTTAGCTTTTACGTCGTGCGCGGCGGATTGCTCCACCTGCAATTGTTGTTCTGGGGCTTCGGCCACGGCGTATTGTTTGTCGTATTCACTGCGCATATCGGCAAAGTACACCTTGGCCGTGTCTTGGATTTTTTGCGAGGAGCTTTTCTTTAACTGGCGCATTTCTGTTTTAACGGCACGGATTTGCTCCTGCAAAGCCTTTACCTGCGCCTTCTTCTGCTCGGACGAGAGCGAAGCGTCTTTCTTTATCGTTTTGATTTGCTGTTTGTAGCGTTTGATTTGAATTTGCCTGACTTGCAGCGTCTGTTTGAAAATATCTTGAACAATGTCCTGCAGCTGCCGGGTGGTGCGTTCGTCTAAATTTGTTATTTCCGAGCCGGACATTTGTTGCAAGGTGCGGCTGTTAAAATAGCTCTCTTTTACCGCTTGCAAACGCAGAGAATTGTCAAAATTTTTGACCAAGGCCACCAACTGGTTTTGGTTTTCCTCCGTCTTGGGGGCTGTATAAGCCTGCGCCACTTTTTCCAGCAAATCCCGGTAAGCGGGGGAAGAAGCCGCCCGTTGCAAAGCGGCGGGATTGTATTCTTTAAAGGCGGCGAACACGTCGTCGCGGGTAAAAGTTTGCCCCTCTTGGGCGTACAAAGCCGAAGAAAACGCCAACGCGGCAAAAACCAACAAACTTTTCTTCATGCAGGGCCTCCCCTAAAACAAGATACCTTTATTGTGCCAAACATAAGCCGCGCCGTCAAGTGAAATTTTTATTTAATGCAATAGGCCTGCCAATCCCAGGATTCGCCTAGGAGCGTCCCACCCAAAGACAAGCAGGCTTGCTGGTATTCTTTCTTGGTTTTGATGGCACGGCAGACAAAGGTGCAGCCTTTCCACATCCCCCCTTCCGGGTAGGGCGATCCTATACGAATACTGGCATCGGGCAGAGCACCGCCCACATAACCGTCTTTGTCCAAGTCATAATAGTTCCCGTTGCGGGTTCGGATCAAATTATCTGTCCCGCCTTCGCTGCCTTCTATGGAAACATAGGGGATTTGGATATCTAACTCGTGCCAACTGCTCGGGCGGGTACCATTGGCATAAAAATAAACATCGCTGGCCGCACGGGCTGCCTTGACATTAATAAACAGCTCCGCCACACGGCTTTTAAGAACGGCCACACGGTACTGCGGCAAGGCAATGGCGGCCAAAATGCCGATAATGAGGACAACGACCAATAACTCAATCAACGTAAAGCCGCCGACATATTCTCTCCTTACGTCATTCC
>CAVDMZ010000047.1:0-9645 GCA_963610115.1 Duodenibacillus sp. | reverse complement strand
CGTCCAAGCCGTCCAGGAGCTGCTTTTGCGGTGTAATAAGGTTGAGTTTGAGCGTTTTAGGCATAGTTAATCTTCTTTGTCTTTAATCTTTTCGTAATTGGCCAGCACATCTTCTATGCCGCCGCACATAAAGAAACAAGACTCCGGGATATGGTCATATTCGCCGTTGACAATCCCCTTAAAGGATTTAATGGTATCGGCCAGTTTGACGTATTTGCCCGGGCGGCCCGTAAACTGTTCCCCCACGGCAAAGGGCTGGGAGAGAAATTTTTGGATTTTGCGGGCACGGTTGACGGTCTTTTTGTCCTCATCGGACAATTCGTCCATACCCAAAATGGCGATGATGTCTTGCAAATCTTTATATTTCTGCAGAATGCGGCGTACGGCTTGGGCCACATCGTAGTGCTCTTGGCCGATGATGCGCGGGTCCAAAATGCGCGAGGTAGACTCCAACGGGTCCACCGCCGGATAAATACCCAAGCTCGCCAAGGAGCGCGAAAGTACAGAGGTCGCATCCAAGTGGGAGAAGGTCGCGGCCACGCCGGGGTCGGTCAAGTCATCTGCGGGCACATAGACCGCCTGAATGGAGGTAATGGCGCCTTTCTTGGTGGAGGTAATACGCTCCTGCAGATTGCCGATTTCGGTATTCAGCGTCGGCTGGTAGCCCACGGCCGAAGGCATACGCCCCAGCAGGGCAGACACTTCGGAGTTGGCCAATACAAAGCGGAAAATATTATCCAAAAACAGCAGCACGTCTTGGCCCTTTTCATCGCGGAAATATTCCGCCTGCGTCAGCGCGGTCAAGGCCACCTTGGCGCGGGAACCGGGAGGCTCGTTCATCTGCCCATAAACCAGCACGGTCTTGTCCAGCACGGTGCTGCCATCGCTGAGTTTGGTGCCTTGCAGTTCCAACCACAAATCGTTGCCCTCGCGGCTTCTTTCACCCACGCCGCCAAACACGGAGCTGCCGTGGTGCTCGCGCGCCACATTGTTGATTAATTCCATAATCAAAACGGTTTTGCCCACGCCGGCGCCGCCAAACAATCCTACCTTGCCCCCTTTCATATACGGGGCAATCAAGTCCACCACCTTAATCCCCGTTTCAAACAGTTGCGGGGTGGGGTTTTGGTCCTGCAAAGAGGGGGGCTCTCGGTGAATGGGCATTTGCTTTTGCGAAGCAATCGGCCCGCGGTGGTCCTGCGGTTGGCCCAAGACGTTCATCAAGCGTCCCAAACAACCTTCGCCCACGGGCACCTTTAAGGCCGCGCCTGTATCGCGCGCTTCGGCCCCGCGTTGCAGGCCGTCGGTGCTTTCCAAAGCGACGCAGCGCACAATGCCGTCGCCCATTTGTTGGGCCACTTCGGCCAAAATCACTTGGTCCTTGGAGAGTTGTATCTCTATCGCGTTTTCAATGGCAGGCAAATGGGCGGCATCAAACTCAATATCAATGGCCGCGCCGATTACCTGGCTGACTTTTCCGGTGTTCATAATTGTTCCCCTGCTTAAAATTAACCGTTCAGGGCCTCAGCCCCGTTTACGATGTCTAAAATTTCATTGGTGATGCCCGCTTGGCGCACCTTGTTTAATTTCACGCCCAAGGCCTCGGCCAATTCTCCGGCGTTTTTGCTGGCGGCGTCCATGGCGTTCATGGTAGCGGCCAAGTTGGCGGCTTGGCTCTCCAGCAAAACGCGGTACATATTGGCCTTCATCAAACGCGGCACCAAAATACGGAAAATCTCCTTCACGCCCGGCTCAAACAAAAACTCTGTCTCGTCTGATTTTTTCCCTTCTGTTTGTAGGGAAAAGGGCAACAGCGTTTGTTGTGCCAAACGCTGGCTGCCCATGGACTTAAAATCATTGTAAATCAAGGTCACAGAGTGGAGGTTTTGCCCAAAATACGCCTTGAGCACCGCTTCCCCCAACAGCTCCGCATGCGCATAGGTTACCTTGGGGAAGATCCCCACGCTCTCATAGGTCATACGGATGCTTTTGTGTTTCAAACGGCTGATGAAATCGCGTCCTTTTTTACCCACGGCAAAAACAAAAACTTCTTGGTGCTGGTGCTCCTTTAAAAAAGCCACCACCGAGCGCAAAATCACCGCATTAAAAGAGCCCGCCAGCCCCTTGTCGCCCGTGATGACCACCAGCCCGATTTTGCCCGGATCCCCCGTTTGGTTGACAAACAGGCGCGACGCCCAGCCTTCTTTCCCGTCTTGCGGCTGGGGCAAAGCCAAAATTTCTTCTTTTAAGTCAGACACCATCTCCAGCATTTTTTTGGCAAACGGGCGCGCGTTTTCCATGGCCTGCTGGGCCTTGCGGATGCGCGCGCTGGAAATCATCTTCATCGTCTGCATGATTTGCTGCGTGGAGCGGATGGCCTTGATATTTTGGCGTATATCGCGAAGCGATTCCATAACAAATCCTTACTTGCTTTTTCCTTCCAAAATGCTCACATAGTCGGCAATGGCCGTTTCCAAGGTAAAGTCCGGTGTGTAACCGATTTTTTCCTTGGCCAGGCTCATATCCGCTTCGGTTTTGTTTTGGAAGAACGGATAGGGATTATCAATATATTCCGGTTCCAAATTCAACCCCAGTTCATGGTTTAAGCATTTAATGACGTCATTGTAACTGCGGGCAATGCCGGTGCCGCAGTTATACACGGCGGTTTCCTTGCCGTTGGCTAAGGCGCACAAGTTGGCTTTGACCACGTCTTTGACATAAACAAAATCACGCATTTGCTCGCCGAACTTAAACACGCGGGGGCGTTTGCCGGCTTTCATCTGATTGTACAGCTGGAACACCATGCTGGCCATTTTGCCCTTAAATCCCTCGCCGGGGCCAAAGACGTTAAAATAGCGCAAGCCGATAATCTTCATATCTTGGTGATCCTGCGAAAATTTGCGGGCGACATTGTCGTCAATGACCTTAGAAAAGCCATACACATTTTCCGGGTGGGTGGGCTGGCTTTCCTTCATCGGTACGGCGCCGTTGCCGTAGGTGGCGGCGGAGGAAGCATACACCACTTTGGGGATTTCATTCTCGGCGGCGTAATTTAAAATATTGCGGAAGGCCTCTACATTCTGCTCCATCATTTCCTTTTGGTCCATGACGGTGGTATCGGTAATGGCGGCCTCGTGGAAGATCGCGTCAAAATAATCATCCTCCGGCAAGTATTCAAACAAATTGGCCGGGATGACATCGCCCTTAAATCCAATTAAATTTTTGAAATTGCCGTTGTGAGAAAAATCATCCACCACGGTTACTTCATGCCCTTGCGCCTGCAAGGTTTTGGCAAGGTTGCTTCCCACAAACCCGGCGCCGCCGGTTACTAAATATTTTTTCTTGTCCATTGAAAGGTCTCCTTATTATGCCCCTTTAAAAACTTCTTTAAATTGCGTCAGGGCCGCGTGAATTTTTTGCGTCAATTCATCCGTCAGTTCCGCCGCGGCGTCCAATTCTTCCAACAAGGCCTTTTGGCTGCTGCCGGCCCAAGCCAAAAGCTGTTTTTCATACGCACGCACTTGCTCCACGGGTACGTCATCGGTGTAGCCGTTGACTCCGGCGAACAAGGCCAGTACTTCCTGGCTCAAGCGCAGGGGTTGGTATTGGTCCTGTTTGAGCAATTCGCTCATGCGTTTGCCGCGGGCAATTTGGCGTTGGGATTCTTTATCCAGCTCGGAGCCAAACTGCGCAAAGCCTTCCAGTTCTTGGTATTGGGACATATCCACACGCAAGGTTCCGGCCACTTTGCGCATCGTTTTGCGCTGGGCCGAACCGCCGACACGCGACACGGACAGCCCCACATTGATAGCGGGTTTAACGCCGCTTAAAAAGAGGCTGCTTTCCAAATAAATCTGCCCGTCGGTAATGGAAATGACATTGGTCGGGATATAGGCCGACACATCGTTGGCCTGCGTTTCAATGATAGGCAATGCCGTCAGCGAACCGCCACCGTTTTCTTTGGAAAGTTTGCAGGCGCGTTCCAATAAACGGGAATGCAAATAAAACACGTCGCCAGGGTAGGCCTCGCGGCCGGGCGGGCGGCGCAACAGCAAGGACATTTGGCGGTAGGCCTGCGCGTGTTTGGACAAATCGTCATACACAATCAGCACATCCTTGCCCTGCCACATAAAATATTCGCCAATGGCGCATCCGGCATACGGAGCGATATAAAGCATAGAGGCCGGGTCCGCCGCCGTAGCGGCCACCACCGTGGTGTATTCCATGGCGCCAAAATCGGTCAAGGTTTTGACCACTTGAGCCACCGTGCTGTTCTTTTGGCCGACCGCTACATAAATGCACAAGCAGCGTTGGTCGGCAGGTAAATTCTTTTGGTTGATAATAGCGTCAAGGGCAATGGCGGTTTTTCCGGTTTGGCGGTCGCCGATAATCAGCTCGCGCTGGCCCTTGCCGATAGGCACCAAGGCGTCAATGGCTTTAAGCCCTGTCTGCAGCGGCTGTTTGACGGGCTGGCGCTCCACAATGCCGGGGGCCACAATATCCAGCGGCATATTTTTGTCGGCGTGGATTTCGCCCTTGCCGTCCAAGGGCCGGCCCAAGGGGTCCACCACGCGGCCGATGACTTCCGGCCCTACCGGAAGACTGATAACCTCTCCCGTACGTTTGACGGTGCCGCCCTCGTGCACCCAATCGTCCGAACCCATGAGCACGCAACCTACGTTGTCATACTCCAGGTTCATGGCCATGCCCTTGACCCCATGGCCAAAATCCACCAGCTCCGAGGCTTTGACTTGGTTGAGCCCATACACGCGGGCAATGCCGTCGCCCACTTGGATGACGGTGCCCACTTCGCTCAAGTCCGCCTGGGTATCAAACTTTTCTATTTTTTCTTTGATGATATTGGTTATTTCTTCCGGTCTTATTGCCATATATTGCACCGTTTATTTGATGATTTCTTCTTTTAATTTTTCAAATTGGCCCTTCAAACTGCCCTCTATCAGCACATCGCCCACTTGGGCACGCAGCCCGCCCAAAAGCGCAGGATCCGTCGTAAAAACGGCGTGCGCCTCTTTGGCCTTGGCGAAACGGGCTAAGGTTTCTTCCACCTGTTTTTGCTGCGCCGCGCTGAGCGCAAAAGCTGTCTGCACCTGCGGACGCACCACGCCCAAACGCCGGTCCAGCAAGGCCTGCACCTCTTGCACGCAAGCGGGCAACAAATTATAGCGTTTGCTCTCCAGCAGCAATTGTAAAAACCCACAGACCGTTTTTTCTCCGGCAAACAGCTGGGCCACCAAGGCCTTTTTGTCCGCCACGCCCACCGCCGGATCCGTCATAAACTCCTGCGCTTGCCGCAACGCTTGCGCCCCGGCTTGCAAGGCCTGTGCGTTTTGGGCGGCCTCCTGCGCGGTAAGGCTGGTTGCGTCAAAAGCGCGGGCATAGCGTTTGGCTAAAAGGCGGTCTGTACTCTTCATAAAATCAAAGCACCTGCTCTTGGCTGACTTGGCGCAGCACCTCATCCACGGTTTGTTGGGCCGTCTGGGCATTGAGCTGCTGGCGGGTAATCTTGGCCGCGGCCAACAGCGCCGCTTCGGCCACTTGGGCGCGTACGTCCTTTAAGGCTTTGTTTTTTTCCGCCTCTATTTGCGCTTGGGCCTGTGCCAACAAACGCTGTGCCTGCTGTTGCGTTTGCTCCAGCAGTGCTTCCTTTTGGGCATTGCCTAAAGCCACGGCTTCCTGCATTTTTTTAGCCGCTTCCGAAGCAATTTGTTGCAGTTTGGCGTCCAGCTCCGCTTGGGCCTTTTGGGCCTCTTGGCGGGCTTGGGCGGCGGCGGCTTTATCGTCGGCTATTTGCTTTTCGCGCTTTTCCAGCGCGCCCAAAATGCTCTTCCACGCAAATTTGTGCAAGAGCCACACCAAAAGCAAAAAGTTGACGACCGTCAGCGCCAAGACCCCGAAATCGGGATTTAACAATTTATCCATGCTTTCCTCGCGCGGAAAAGACTACATCACCATGGTCAGCAAGCAGATGACCAAGCCCAACATGGCGGCCCCTTCCAGCAAGGCGGCGATGATGATCATGGTCGTGCGCAAGGCGTTGGCGGCTTCGGGTTGGCGGGCGGTGCCTTCCAAGGCGGCATTACCGATTTTACCCAAACCCAAACCGGCCCCAATCACGGTCAAACCGGCGCCAATACCGGCAGCGATGAATTTCAGTGCAGCAAGTTCCATATGTTTTCTCCTTTTGCGGGCAAGCCCGCTGTGAAATTAATGCGAATGAATGACGAGCCCGGCGTAAATGGAGGTCAGCAAGGTAAACACATACGCCTGCAAAAACGCCACCAACAGCTCCAGCATCGTCATAAAAATCTCTAATCCCATGGCGGGCACGGCCGAACCCGTCCCCGCAATTTTGCTCATCTGCCCGATAATAAAGACGATAAGCAGCAAGCTCAAAAGCACCATATGTCCCGAAAGCATATTGGCAAACAAACGGATGGCCAACACGCACACGCGGATAACCAGGCTGATGATCTCTAACGGAAACATCAGCGGCACCAGCCACCACGGCGTGCCGCCGGGCACAAAACTTTTAATAAACCCCCACAGACCGTGGGCTTTCCAGCCGCAATAAACAATCAACCCGCCCGAGCACAGAGCCAAAGCCCCGGTTACGGAAATATTAGACGTAATGGTTTTGACCTGCGGAATCAGCCCGGCCAAGTTGGCAAACAGGATAAACAAAAACAAAGTGCAGAAATAAGACAAAAACGCGCGGCCTTCCGGCCCCATGCCCGGCAAGACAATGCCGTCGCGCATAAAGGCGACGTATTCTTCCCCCACCGTGCGCATCAGGCGGGCGAAGACACCGCTGCCCGGGCGCGTCATCAGCCAGCCCACTAAAAGCAAAGCCAAGCTGATACAAAACATGGTCAGCGTATGCGCCGTTACGGGCACATGCACCCCGCCCAACATAACGCCAAAATCGTGGTCTAAAATATGATGCGCTATGGTTTCAGATACGTCCATGGGTATTTTCTTCCTTCTTGGTTTGGTCCGCCCGGGCCATTTCGCCCGCTTGGCGGATTAAAATATACATTCCTAAGGCAAAGCCCAACACCACGCCCGCCACCGTGCCCCACGGGGTCCAGTGCCAGTGCCGGTCGGCCCAATAGCCGCCCGCGGTCCCCAGGGCCACCGCCAAAGCAAACTCCAATCCCAAAGTGGTAATAACTACCTGGTCTTTGGGGGTAAAAGGTCCTATCCGCATACAAATCCGTTTTATTTACCGGGCGGTAAGTTCTCTTTTATATTATAATAAATTTCGCGCCAAAAAAGCGCTCCGGGTTCCGCCGGACTTCCCTGTTTATATTGTAGTAAATCGCACCAACTTGTGGGGATAAAATTTAAATTAGAAAACACCAAGCAAAAGCCCCGCCGTCCGGCGGGGCTTTAAAGCTAAATGGCGTAAGTAAAGATTTTACTTTCAAAAGGTTTAAGTGAAACCCCAAACCCCTTTTGGGCCAGCTCCGCATCCACAGCAAAGAGCTGCCCGGAAAACTCCTCTTTCATCTGTTTTCCCTCGCCGCCAGCCATACGCAGTTTGACATGGCAACGGGCCGGCTGGTCGCTGTAATTAATTAGTACGGTAGAGGCTGTATTCATCTGCTTCCATGTCCACGCCAGCACATTGCGGCAGGAGCCGTCCTCCCCGCAGGGGAACACTTCCGTCAGGGACCATTGTCCGCCGTGGAAGGCCGGCTGGGAGGCAATTTGAAGCAACTTGGCATAATAATCGCGCACGGGTTCGTCCTCCGCAAAGGAGTCCTTGACATATTGAATAGGCACCCGCGCCGGACGGCCCATCATTTGAAAAAGGTGTATCATCCGCGCGCCGGGCAGGGTGGCAATGAGCGTAGTGGCCGCCAAAGATTTCTCCCGGCCGAAGGCTTTTAAGCTCTCTTCCTCGTCGTGGTTGGCGGTAAAACGGATGGAGCGCATTTGGAACAAATGCTCCGCCCCCAAATGCCCTTTGATATTTTCGGGCGTGGAAAAGCGCAGGCGATCATACAAGACTTTATCATAAGTATAATCAAAACCCATCTCCTGGATTTCCCACTCCAAGCCCCAATATACTTCGGCAATAAAGGTAAATTCCGGGTATTTTTCATGCACTTTTTGCAGCGCGACGGACCAAAATTCCTCTTTGGGCAAATCCCCGCCGATAAATTCCCACCAAGTATCGCGGTGGACTTTGTTTAAGCTCAGCATGGCCATATCACAACGCACGCCGTCGCACAGGTCCGCCACACGAAGCAAGTGCCCTAACATGACTTGCTTGGTGCGGGGGTTAAAATAGTTCAGTTGGGCCGTGTCCGTCCACGGGGCAAAATACGGGTCCCGTCCGTGGGCAATCCAAATTCCGTCGGGGTTTTGGAAGAACCAATCCTTATGCACCCGCGGGGGTTCTTTTCCGGTATTGATGTATAAATCCGGGTCGGACGTAACGGCCGGACAGTCCAACGCGGTATGGTTGGCCACAAAATCTAAAAAGAGGGCGATGCCCATGGCATTTAATTTGGCGCGCAATTTTTTGAGGCTTTCTTCGCCGCCCAAATCGGCCGCGGGCTCGTACTTATAAATGGCATAGGGAGAGGCAATAATATCTTGGGGGTCAAAGTCCGGCACTACTTGGCGGATTTGCTGTTGGACCTCCGGGTTGGTACGGGCGATTTCAGCCGCCTTGGGGCTGGGCGTCCACACACCCATCAGCCACACGGCATCAAAGCCGCGCTCTTTAAACATTTGCCAATACGAATCCGGGATTTCATCCAATAAAAAACTCCGTCCGTGCTTGGCCTGCAAACGGGCCAACCACGCACGGGTATTGATTTCTAAAATGTGCGGATTTGTACGCATATCCCGGCTCCCCCCAATATCTTATAGCACTTTTGGGAGAAGTTTGTAAACCTTTTTTTAATTATTTATCTAAATCGTGCAGGCCGTGGCGGTACCCGTAGAGGACGGTTCATATACATAGCCTTGCCCTTGTAAATTTTGGCACAGGCTGTCGTATTCCTCTTTGTAAGAATGGCAATAGTGCGTCCAGCGGTTAGTGTCTGCTTTTTTAATCGCGCACAAAAGATAATGCTGTTGTCGCCAATCACTGCAATCGGATTTAAGGCAACGCCAAGCCTTAACAAAACATCCCGTAGATAAACAGGAACCGTCATACGCAAAAAACTTGCTGGCACATTTCCATCCGTCTTCTACCGTACAATCTAAGTGGCTTTCCATATCCACGGCCAAAACACCGGCTCCAAGTCCGGGAGAATTTCCGTCAATTAAGGATTGGGCCACATATCCGTTTTCCAACACAAAAAGATCTACTCCTTGCTGTAAAGAGCCTATGACAGACAAGGCTTCTGCCGAGCGGGCTTTTTCTACCGCCTTTTGATATTGCGGCAGGGCAATAGCGGATAGTATGCCAATAATGAGGACAACGACCAAAAGTTCAATGAGCGTAAAGCCGCTTAAAGGTCCTCTCCTTACGTCATTCCCGAAAGTTGTAATCGGGAATCTCGTCGTTTTCTCATAAGGTTGAGATCCCCGAGCGTTGCACGCCGCAACCCCGGGGATGACGGCATTAAATAGACGGCCTAAACGGCCCGTACAACGGTTTTTCAT
>CAVDMZ010000046.1:1512-9671 GCA_963610115.1 Duodenibacillus sp. | reverse complement strand
GTCCCCGAAACTGCGGCGTGCAGCGCTCGGGGATCTCAACCTCTTCAAAACACGACGAGATTCCCGATACCAACCTTCGGGAATGACGCAAATGGGGGCCGTTTAGGCGGCTTTACGCTCATTGAATTATTAGTCGTTGTCCTTATCATCGGCATACTCGCCGCGGTGGCCCTGCCGCAATATGAGTTGGCTGTGATGAAAACCCGTTATGCCACCTTGCAACCCATTGTACGCGCCATCGCCGATGCGCAAGAACTCTACTATCTGGAAAACGGGGAATACACCCTGGACTTTGCCAACTTGTCTATCGCTTTGCCGTCGGGTGGAACACTAAGCGGAACTTCTGCGATCTACTATCCCCAATTTGTATGCTCTTTGGCTACAACCAATGCCTACTGCAAGGGGAACCGCGCTGAGGATCCTGAGTATCGCCAACAGTATCAACATGTCCCCCATGAAGACCGTGGCCAAAGATTTTGTGTAGTTACAAAAACGGCAGAAAACCACAGCAAATCAGAAAAATTATGCCGCTCTTTAGGAGGCGAACTGGCAAGATCAAACGAAGTCTGGGATTATTACCTGTTGCCCTAGGCTATTTTATCGTTTTATTCAAAAAGCCAAGTGCTTAAATAACGCTCGCCGCCGTCTGGCAGCAAAACCACTATATTTTTTCCTGCGGTTTCGGGCCGGGCCGCCACCTGCTGCGCTGCCCACAGGGCCGCGCCCCCGCTGATCCCGCACAAAAGGCCCTCTTGCCGCGCCGCGGCCCGGGCGGTTTGCCCCGCTTGCCCGTCCGTTACGGCGATGACTTCATCTATCACCGTGCGGTCCAAATTTTTAGGGATAAATCCCGCCCCGATCCCTTGCAGTTTATGCGGCCCGGCGGGCTTTCCTTCCAGTACGGCCGAAGCGGCCGGCTCCACCGCTATTATTTTTAGTTGCGGGTTTTGACGTTTTAAATAATGTCCCACGCCGCTGAGGGTGCCCCCGGTGCCCACGCCGGCTACAAAATAATCCACCTGTCCGTCTAAATCGGCGGTGATTTCTTTGCCGGTTTGCTCTTGGGAAAGCGGATTGTGGGGGTTGGAAAATTGGTCCGGCAGAAAGGCTCCCGGGGTTTGCCGCAGCAGCTGTCCGGCCTTGGCGATGGCGCCCTTCATTCCCTCTGCTGCCGGGGTCAGCACCACTTGCGCCCCCAGCGCGCGCAGCAGGCGGATGCGCTCCGTGCTCATATTTTCGGGCAAGGTCAAAATCAGTTTGTAGCCCTTGACGGCGGCGACAAAAGCCAGCCCGATGCCCGTATTGCCGCTGGTCGGCTCTATCACGGTGCCCCCCGGAGGCAGAGCGCCGCTTTGCTCGGCTGCTTGCAGCATGGCCAGCGCGGGGCGGTCCTTGACGCTAAAGGGGTTGAACATTTCCAGCTTGGCAAACAAATTCCCCGGCCCGGGGTTAAGTTTATTGATTTTAACCAACGGGGTATGGCCGATGAGCTGGAGCATCGTATCGGCGTATTTCATACGGGGCCTTATTTATGCAAAACGCTGTTGCGCACTTTTCCGGCGCAGAAAGCGTTGATATTCTCCAGCGTGGTATGCAAAATGCGGTGCACCGCGTCTATGGAGTTAAAGGCAATGTGCGGCGTAATTAAGACGTTCTTCATTTGCATCAGGCGCGCATTGATGATGGTATTCATGGCAAAGTCCTTGGGAATGTCCTGCGACTTGAGAATAATATCATCATGGATGATAAAATCCTCGTTTTCCAGCACGTCCAATGCCGCCGCGCGCACCTTGCCGCTGACCAAGGCGCGGTAGAGTGCCTCGGGGTCAATCAAACTGCCGCGGGCGGTGTTAAGCACCACCACGCCGTCCTTCATTTTGGCAAAGGCTTCGTCGCTAAGCAAGTGATAATTTTCTTTGGTGGCCGGAGCGTGCAAGGTAACCACATCGGCGCGTTTGTACAGCTCGTCTAAGGAAACGTAGTGAATATTGTAAATGCGTTGGAATTCCTCGTTGGGGTAGAGGTCATAGGCCAGCACCTCCATGCCAAAGCCCCGCGCCAGTTTGGCCACATGCCGCCCGATAGCGCCCGTGCCGATAATTCCCAAGCTGTGCCCGTACAGGTCAAACCCGGTGTACTCCTTCATCCGCACAAAATTATTCTTCATATCCGTGCGGGCTTGGATAATGTGGCGCGCCAAACTCAGCAAGACGCCAAAGGTAAACTCGGCCACGGTGGCCTCGCCGTATTTGGGGACATTGACGGCCTCTATTCCGCGCTGGCGGCAATAATTAAGGTCAATGTGGTCGTACCCCGTGGAGCGTGTGGCAATGAGTTTTAACTGGGGATAGCGGTCCAAGGAGCTGTTGGTCATTTGTAAGGCGGTGTGTACAAAGACGGAGATGACCTCCGCGTCCTTGACTTGCTCGTACTGCGCGGGGCTGATATTTTCCATGCTTTCGCTAAAAAGCACCACATCCCCGGTGCAGATTTTTTGTTTCTCTAAATAGTTTTTGGTGATTTCATCCACATCAAAAAATACGATTTTCATTTTTTCCTCCTTTTCTTATATTATAGGCGGACGCCTCTTCCCGCGCCAGCGGTAAAAAAGGCTATTTCTTAAAGTCGTAAAATTGGCGCACGACCTTGGCCGGGTTGCCCACCGCCAAGGCAAAGGCGGGGATATCCTTCGTGACTACGGCTCCCGCACCGATGACGGCATGGTCGCCGATGCGTACCCCGGGCAGGATCATCGCCCCGCCCCCGATCCACACATTTTGGCCGATATGCACCGGCGCGGCAAACTCTTTCCCGTCGGCCCGGGCCTTGGGGTCTATGGGGTGGGTGGCGGTGTAGATTTGCACATTTGGCCCCAGCAAGGTGCCCGAGCCAATCTCCACCCGAGCGCAATCTAAAATGGTGCAGTTGAAATTGAGAAAGACCCGGTCCCCAAAATAAATTTGGCTGCCGTAATCGCAAAAGAACGGCGGTTCAATGTGCAGGCCTTGGCCGGCTTGGCCCAAGAGCTGCTTGCACAGCCCGGCCCGGCGGGTTTCATCGGCCGGGTCGGTGGCGTTGTATTGCAAAAGCAGACGGCGGGCCGCTTGCCGTGCGGCCGTCAGTTCAGGGTCGGACGCATCGTAAAGAAGGCCGCGGAGCATATTTTCTTTTTCACTCATATCCGTATTGTAGCAATTTAATCTAAAAAAAGGCTGGAAAAACCGTGCAAAAAAGCCTAAATTTTATAAAATTGCAAGGGGGGAATTCCCCGGTTGCGCGGAAAAGAGGGTTTTTGTAAAATATATTTACCGGCCGGTAAAATAAAACCTGCCGATTTTTCGTTTTGATCTTGTTAAACAGAGGAGAAACCAATCATGAAAAAACAGTTTTGTATTCCGGCCTTGGTCCTGTTGGCGTGTCTGGTAAGTTTGGGCGCGTGCAAAAAACAACAGCAGGCCCCGGAAGCGGTGGCACTGCCCGTCAACGCCGTCAAGGTGCTGAAGGCGGATTTGCCTTGGAACATTGAATACCCCGCCCAAGTGGCCGGGTCCTTGGAAATTCAGGTCCGCGCACAGGTGGGGGGCATTTTGCAGGCCCGCTTGTTTGATGAGGGCGCGTATGTAAAACAAGGCACACAGCTTTTTCAGATTGATCCCAAACCTTATGAGGTAGCCTTACAAAAAGCGGAAGGGAGTTTGGCCCAAGCCCAAAGCGGCGAAAACCGCACCCGCCGCGATTACGAGCGGATGAAGAAGCTCCGCGCCGACAATGCCATCAGCCAAAAAGATTATGATGACGCCCTGTCTGCTTATGAGGCGGCGCAGGCGTCGGTCAAAATGGCGCGTGCGGGCGTCAATGACGCCAAAATTAATTTGGAATACACCCGCGTCTTGGCTCCTATTTCCGGCATTACCGGCAAGGAGGCCCAATCTGTAGGCAGCTTGGTCTCTGCGGCGGGTAACGGCCTGCTGACCACCATGGTGCAAATCAATCCGCTGTGGGTCAACTTTTCTATGCCCAGCGCGCAGTTTTATAAATTGGCCAGCGGGTTTGTTTCCGGCACGATTGTGTTGGACGCCAAGGGCAAGAGCCCCATTTATGTGGAAGCCGTTACCTCAGACGGCCGCATTTATCCCGAAAAAGGAACCATTATTTTCTTTGACAGCACCGAGGACGTCAAAACCGCTTCTTTGGCCGTCAAGGCAGAATTTCCCAACCCCAAAAACCAGCGTATGCTGATGCCGGGGCAGTTTGTGCGCGTGCGCTTAATCGGCGCCACCTACAAGGACGCGGTATTAATCCCTTCATCGGCGGTATTAAACACGCCTTCAGGGAATTTGGTGTATATCGTGGATGAGGACCACTCCGTCAAAGCCCAGCCCATTACCGCCCAGCTGCAAGACGATGTTTACATCGTCAGCGAAGGGCTTAAGGGCGGGGAAACGATTATTTCCGCCGGGTTGATTAAAATCCGCCCGGGTATGAAAGTGTCTGCCCAGTTGCAGCCCTTTGAATTGCCGGCCCAAGCCCAACAGGAAGCGGCTACCGCGCCCAGCACCGCTACGGCGGTAGATGTGGGGTCCTTTGACAAGGCCTTGGGCAAGGAAGTCCAGCCCGACCCGCAGGACATCCGCACCCCGGAGCAAGAACAAACCGACGATGCGGTAACCAAAATGATTTCCGGCAAGTTGCAGTAAAGGGGCCTTATGTTTTCTAAATTCTTTATTAACCGGCCTATTTTTTCTACGGTAGTTTCTCTGCTGATTCTGTTGGCGGGGATTGTGGCGATTGTCAACCTGCCGATTGAGCAGTACCCGGATTTGACCCCGCCGTCGGTGCAAGTATCGGCCAAATATCCGGGGGCCAGCCCGGAAGTGATTGCTGATACCGTGGCCGCGCCGATTGAACAGCAGGTTAACGGGGTAGAGGATATGTTGTATATGAACTCTACTTCCTCCTCCAGCGGGGATATGAACCTGTTGGTCTATTTCAATGTAGGTACGGACCCGGACCAGGCCATGATTAACGTCAACAACCGCGTCCAAGCCGCTACCACTTCACTGCCTGAGGACGTCCGCCGCTACGGCGTTACCGTGCAAAAGAAATCCTCCGCCATTTTGCAGCTGATTACCATGTATTCCCCGTCCGGCGTGTACGACACTACTTATATTGGTAACTATGCTTTGGTCAATGTCGTGGACGATTTGAAACGTTTGGAAGGGGTGGGCGACGCGCAGGTGATGTCCGCCAACGATTATTCTATCCGCATTTGGCTCAAACCCGATGTCATGAGTCAGTTGGGCCTGTCCGTAACGGACGTTATGGGCGCCGTACAAGCGCAAAACGTACAGCGCGCCGCGGGAAAAATCGGTCAGCCGCCGCTGACGCAGAGCGTGGACCGCATGTACACCATTGTGGCCCCCGGCCGCTTGAAAACCCCGGAAGAGTTTGAAGAAATTATTTTGCGCGCCAATGCAGACGGCACCTCCTTGCGTTTAAAAGATGTGGCCCGGGTGGAATTAGGCAGCCAGACATATGAATTTTCCGGCCAGTATAATAACCAGCCCGCCGTGCCCATCGGGGTGTTCTTGTCCCCGGGTGCCAATGCCGTGGCTACGGCCGATGCGGTCAACCAGCGCATGAAGGAGCTCTCGGCCAACTTTCCCGGCGGGATTGAATACAAAGTGGCGTATGACACCACCTTGTTCGTAAACGCCTCTATTGAGGAAGTCATCCACACCCTGATTGAAGCCATGATCTTGGTGTTCTTGGTTATGTATTTGTTCTTGCATGACTGGCGCGCCACCCTCATCCCGTGCTTGGCTGTGCCGGTGTCTATTGTCGGCGCTTTCGCCGGGATGTTGCTCATGGGTTTTTCCATTAACACCTTAACCCTGTTTGGGTTGGTATTGGCGATTGGCATCGTGGTAGATGACGCCATTGTGGTCATTGAAAACGTGGAGCGTATCATGCATGAGGAACGCCTGCCCGTCAAGGAAGCGACCATTAAGGCCATGGACGAGGTAACCGGTCCAGTGGTGGCCATTGTGCTGGTGCTGTGTTCCGTGTTTGTGCCGGTGGCGTTTATGGGCGGCTTTACCGGGGTGATGTATCAGCAGTTTGCCATTACCATTGCCGTGTCTGTGGTCATTTCCGGTTTGGTGGCCTTGACGTTAACCCCTGCGCTGTGCGCGCTGTTGCTCAAAGATATGCAGCCCCGCACCAGCGGTTTCTTCTTCCGTTTTGACCAGTGGTTTTCTAAAATTACCGAGAAATACACGGGCTTGGCCGGTTTCTTTTTGCACCATGTATCTATTGCCTTGATTGCCGTGCTGCTGCTGTGGGCGGCGACCTTGGGGCTGTTTAAATGGGTGCCCACCAGCTTACTGCCCGACGAAGACCAAGGCATGATTATGGTGGCGACGATGCTGGACCCGTCCACCTCGCTCTCCAGCACCCAAAAGGTAGCCACACAGCTGGAAGACATTATCTTAAAGCAGCCCTCCGTAAAAGAAGAGCTGACCTTTGCCGGGTACGATATTTTAAGCAGTACCATGAAGAGCAGCTCTATTGCTTCATTTATTGCGCTTAAACCCTGGAAGGAGCGTAAAGCCAAGGAGCTGTCCTCCTTCAGTACGGTGGCGGCCATTGGCAAACTGGGGGCCGGGCAAATTCCGGGCGCTTTGGTCATGCCGTTTAACCCGCCGCCAATTATGGGGATGAGTACCACCGGCGGTTTGGAGGGCTATATTCAAAACCGCTCCGGCTCTGGCAGCCAAGCCTTGTCTGAAAAGGTAACGCAGTTTATTGCGGCGGCCTCCAAGCGGCCGGAACTGACGGGGCTGAATACCACCTTCTCCGCGGCCACGCCGCAGTATGATTTAAAGGTGGATGAAATCAAAGCTATGGCGATGAATGTATCGCTTTCGGAATTGTATGCCACCATTCAAGGCACTTTCGGTACGGCGTATGTAAACGACTTTACTAAATTCAGCCGCAGTTTTAAGGTCATGATGCAGGCGGAGGGGGATTACCGCGCCCGCCCCGAGCAGTTGGGCGAAATTTATGTGCGCTCCAACAGCGGGGCCATGGTGCCGCTGTCTGCTTTTGTGACGCTGACCCCCATGCTGGGCCCGGATATGGTGGAACGCTTTAACGCCTTCCCGGCGGCCAAGGTCATGGCCACTCCGGCCGCGGGGTACAGCTCCGGCCAAGCCATTGCCGCCATGCAGGAGGTGGCGCGCGAAACCTTGGGCGAGGAATACACCTTGTCTTGGACGGGGACCACCTATCAGGAAACCATCAGCGGCAGTTCGTCTAGTATTGCCTTGATGTTGGGCATCTTGGTGGTATTTCTTATTTTGGCGGCCCAGTACGAAAAATGGGGTCTGCCCTTTGCGGTCATCTTGGCGGTGCCGTTTGGTATCTTTGGGGCCTTGTTGGGCACCTTCTGCCGCGGTTTGTCTAATGACATTTACTTCCAAATCGCCTTGGTGGCCTTGGTCGGTTTGGCGGCTAAAAACGCCATTTTGATTGTAGAGTTTGCCGTACTGGTGAAAGAGCAGGGGGCCACCTCTTATCAGGCGGCGTTGCAGGCCATTAAACTGCGCTTCCGCCCGATTATTATGACCTCTTTGGCCTTTATTTTAGGTTGCGTGCCGCTGGCGATCAGCAGCGGCGCCGGGGCCGCCAGCCGCCACTCTATCGGTACGGCGGTGGTGTTTGGTATGTTGGGCGCCACGGCCATCGCGCCGATGTTCATTCCGCTATTCTTCTACCTGATTACCGGCGGTTGGAGAGAGAAAGAGAAGGACGTACAGGCAACGGAGGAAATCCATGACCTTTAAAAAATTTATATCTGCCCTGCTGTGCGCGGGGCTGTTGGGCGGCTGTATGTTGGGCCCCAATTACAAAAAGCCGGAGCTGGATTTGCCCGCGGCGGCCGAGGGAGAGGATTTTAGCGTCTTTGAAAAAGCCCAATGGTGGGAGATGTTTGAGGACCCGGAACTCAATAAATTGGAAACCGAGGCCGTGCTGTACAACCGCGATTTGCGCCAAGCCGTAGCCCGGGTGGATGCGGCGCGCGCGGCGGCGGGGGTGGCCGTGGCCGACCAAGTCCCTGTCATCGCCGCCCAAGGCGGCAGCGGGCGGGCCGGAAA
>CAVDMZ010000046.1:0-1502 GCA_963610115.1 Duodenibacillus sp. | reverse complement strand
GGCCGGAAACTATTACGGCTCCGGCCAGACGCTCAGCACCGGCACGATTGTTGCCTCTTTTGAGCTGGACCTGTGGGGCAAGTACCGCCGTTTGAGCGAGGCAGCCCGGGCGGATTTGCTCTCCACCATGGCGGCCAAGGACACGGTGCTTTTGTCTTTAACGGCGCAGGTGGCCTCGGCTTATTTTACCTTGCGCACCTTGGATGCCCAGTTGGAAATTGCCAACCGCACCCTGCAAACCCGTAAGGAAAGTGTACGCATTTACACCAGCCGTTACAATGCCGGCTATACGACGGAGGTGGATTTGCGCCGCGTAGAGGCCGATATGTACAGCGTGGCCGCTACGGCCAAATCCCTGGAATTGGGCGTCGCCAATGCCGAAACGGCTTTGTCCGTGCTGGTGGGGCGCAGCCCGCGCGAAATAGTGCAGGGGCATGTTGAACGCGGCATGCACTTACGCGATATTAGCGTAATGCCGCATGTGCCCGCAGGAATTCCCTCAAAATTGTTGGCCAACCGGCCCGATGTGCGCAGTGCCGAAGGACAGCTGATTGCCGCCAATGCCCGCATTGGGGCGGCGCGCGCGGCGTATTTCCCGGATATTACCCTGACCGGAGCCGCCGGATATGCCAGCCCGCAGCTCAATCACTTGTTCCGCGGGCCCAGCGGGCTGTGGGCCTTTGCCGGACAGCTGACCCAGCCCATTTTTGCGGGCGGGGCTATTGTCAGCCAAAACAAGGCTGCCCAGGCGCAATATGAGCAGGCCTTGGCCGCCTATGAAAAGGCCGTACAGGTGGCATTTAAAGAAACCTTGGATGCCTTAAATTCCAACCGTATCAACCGCGAAATTTTTGAAATCAGCAAAGAGCAAACGCAGGCCTTGCGCCGCGGCTATGAGCTGACCAAAAAGCAAGAGGATGCGGGATTGATTGGCACCATGGAGCTGCTGGATGTGGAGCGCAATTTGCTGCAGTCGGAGATGAATTTGGCTACCGCGCGGCAAAATGAATTGGTGGCCTTGATTGACCTGGCCAAAGCCTTGGGCGGCGGTTGGGATGAAAAATGCGGCTTTGGTCCCTATGAGCAACGCGTACAAGAGGAAAAGGCAGCTTTTGAGGCCGCGCGCAGCTCATCGGCGCAGGACGCTCCCGCGCAGTCCGCCGCACAAGCCGGGCAAACCGCCGAAGAAACAAAATAGAAACAAGGACCTTTCTTTTATAACCCCGGACCGGCGTAAGGTCCGGGGTTTTCTCATAAACGATCCTATGGATGCTGTTTTAACGGCAAACGGCACAGCGGCGGAAGCGGTTGAGATCCCCGATAGAAACACTCGGGGATGACGAGTTTTTATGAACGGCAAGTCCCGTCTATGCCGTCATTCCCGAGGGAGTAGCGGCAGGCAGGGTGCGGCAAGCCCAGCCTATCCATGCCGTCATTCCCGAAGGTCGTAATCGGGAATCCCAGCCTTATTGGTCTTTTTACATTTTTTCTTTTTGTCGTCG
>CAVDMZ010000045.1:0-9766 GCA_963610115.1 Duodenibacillus sp. | reverse complement strand
TTTTACTTTGCTGGAGATGTTGGTAACGGTCATGATTATTGGCATTTTGTCTGCGATTGCCTTGCCCGGTTATACGCGCAGCGTGGAGAAGGCACGCGCCACCGAGGCCATGAACATCATCAAATCTGCCAATGACGCCGTGTACGCATACGCGGCCGAGCGCAACAAATGCCCGGAGAGTTTCCAAAAAATTTTGGTGTCTATCCCGGGGACCCGGGTGGATGATTTGACGGTAAAAGGCAAGTATTTTACCTATAAACTCAATGCGGCGACTGCGGCCCCTATCTTTGGCACTTCTTGCGGCGGCGTGGTGGCCGAGCGGTCGGCCTCCTCCTTAAAATACCGCATATGGAACCCCTACAGCCAGCAGAGCGGCAGCAGCAAGCGTACCTTGGCTTGCAAGGGGGATAATACCAGCGCGGACAATATTTGCAAGAGCCTGGGGATGCTTAGCACCCAGTCGCCTTATTAAATTGAAACAGACCAAAAACAGGCGGGGCTCTGAAAGGCTCCGCCTGTTTTGCGTGAAGGGTTAATCCTCTAAATACACCAGCAGAAAACCGGAAGCTATTTGTATTTGCACGCGCCGGGCGGTGGCTTGATTGGACAGCCAAAGGCCGCTGTTTTGCCCCGGCCGCCAAGTGCGGTTTTGTACGGGATATTTTACCCCGCGCAGTGTCAACCCCCGGCAGGCAGACAGCGGCAGCAGGCTCAGCCGTGCGCCGGGCCGTGCGGAAAAAAGGCGGCTTTTTGTCAGTGGGCACACGCTCCAGCCGATGCCCCGAAAGCATAGGTTTATTTTTTTTGCATAGGGCCGTGCGGATAAAAAATTACCCAAAGTAAAATCCAGGCGACGGCCCGTAGAGCCGGCCACGAGGCAACTGTCAAATTTTTGTAAAACCAGCCAATCCAGCGCTTTTTCAAAATCGGTATTGTCTTGGCGGGGCACTTGGATAAAGGCCGTTTCGGGCCATTTTTTGCGCGTGCGGGGGGAAACAGAGTCCAAATCCCCGATGACGGCGTCGGGCCGCACTCCCGCGCGCCGGGCCGCTTCGGCCCCGGCGTCGGCCGCCAAGATAAAATCCGCCTCCTGGGCCAGTTGCTTGAGCAGGGCGGAATGATTTTCCCCATTACAAATCAATAATGCTTTTGACATAATTGCCTTTCTTCCCGCGTAAGAAAAATAAAATCAGCCCCCCGGTTACTACCCCAACGTAAAACGCATCAAACTGCGCCCAAAACGGCGGCAGGGGCAAGAGTTTCCACAGCGTCATCACGGTGGCACTGCCCAAGGCGGCGGCAACGAATAAATTGTCGCTGATCCGCCCGGGCCAGAGGTAGCCGCCTAAAATGGGGGCCAGCAGACAAGCCGAAAAATAAGAGCCCATGGTCAGCCAAATTTCCTTAAAACTGCCGTGCAAAAGCTGGCTCAACCCAATGGCAAGTGCCCCCACGGCAAACAAAGACAGCCGGTTAGAGAGCACGAGGTTTTTGAAGCGGTGGCGCAACAAATCAAAACTTAAGGTGTTGGACGCAATAAATAAAAAGGAATTGAGCGTGGACAAAATAATGGCCAAAATCCCCGCGATAAAAAAGCCCTTCAGCCCCGGGGGGAGCAGCTGCACGGCGTAAAAAAAGTACGCCTCGGCGGGCTGGGCTTGCGGCAGCAAGGCCCGCGCGTATAAGGAGCCGGCCGTGGTGCAGAGGTCAAAACAAAACCAAATCAGCGTGGAAATCAGGACGCCCTTTTTGACCACCGCCGGGCTTTTAGCGGCAAAGCAGCGTTGGTAAAAACTGGGGTCAATGAGCGTGGCCAAGGCGATAAAGCCCCAAATAAAAGTGTTGAGCAGGCTGTTGCCTCCGGTCAAACTAAAGTGAGAGACCGGCAAGTGGGCCTTTAAAAAGCCCAGCCCGCCAAAATTCCCGACGGAAAACACCACCACGAGCGCCACCGCCGCACACATAACAAAAAATTGCACCAAGTCAGAAAACACCACCGATTTAAACCCACCCCACGCCGTATACAAACAGGTAAACAGCGTGCCTAGCAGCATGCCTTGCATCACGCTCATGCCAAAGGCCATATTCAAAAACAGCCCCAAACTCAATACATACGCCACGGGGGTGATATAGAGAAAGGTAAAGACCGCCGCCACCTTGGCCGCTTTGGGGCCGAACATTTTTCCGGCTAAATCCGGCAAGGTAACCGATGGATATTTGGACACTTTGTCTGCGATAAAAAACGCGAAAATCAAATAGGCAATGTACCAAAAGACCCCTTGGGTAACAAAATTGTAAATGCCGTAGTTAAAGGTAATTTCATTAACGCCAAAGATGCCCCCGTACCAGGTGGCCACCAGCGTGGCGACAAACAACGGCAGCGTCAGTTGCCGTCCCATGAGCAAATAATCCAGCGCGCGGTTTTGGCTGCGTTTCTTGCGGTAACTGCCGTACAAGGCCGCGGCCACGGTCAGCGCCAATACGCCGCCAAAGACCCACCAATCCGCCGCAGACAGATAAGAAATAATTTTTAATTTGGGTAACATAACCGTGTAAAAAGGCCCCCATAGGGGGCCCTTTCATTTTACCAAATATAATATGCCGGTATCAGCAACAGCAGCGAGAGGAGGATGAGTACGATTTCCAGCTTTAAAAACCACTTCACCCACGCCGTGTAGGTAATGCCCGCCAAGGCCAAGGCCCCCATGGTCACCGGGGCGGTGGGAATCATCGGGTTGCCCCACCCTTCGCCAAACTGGTAGGCCAAAATGACCGTCTGGCGCGAAACCTGCACCAAATCTCCCAGTGGAATCATAATGGGCATGGTCAGCACCGCTTGCCCCGAGCCCGAGGCAATAAAGAAGTTGAGTAGCGTCTGTACGCCGAACATCGCCTGCGAGGCCAAAATGGGGTGTAAATTGCCCAGCCCGGTGGTTAGGGTATGCAGGAAAGTATCTAAGATGTGTCCGTCCGTGGCTACGATGACGATAGAGCGCGCCAGCGCCATCAGTATGCACACGCCCACCATGCCTTGTGCTCCGGCTATCATGGCGTCGGTGGCCTCGTTAAGCTGCAGTTTGCCAAAGTACGCCGCGGCAATAGTTACGCCTAAAAATACGGCGGCGATTTCCGTCATGTACCACTGGTATTTGATAATGCCGTAAAACAAGACGCCCATACCGGCCAAAAAGGACAAAAACACCAACTTGTGCGCGCGGGTCAGACGGAAGGTTTCGTCCACCACCACGTCGTTGACAATGTTGAGCTCGGCGCGGCGGACAATATCTTTTTTGGCGGTTAAACTTTTGCTGGGGTGTTTGCGCACCTTTTCGCCGTACCAGGTAAAAAAGCCCGCCACCACCGAGGTAAACACAAACCACACTACCAGACGGTATTGCCAGCCCGAATACATAGGCAGCTGGGCGATCGTTTGGGCGATGCCCACCGTAAACGGGTTGACAAACGCCGAGGAAAACCCGGTAAATGCGCCGATAAACGGAATGGACATCCCCACCACAGTGTCATACCCTAAGGACAGGGCCAAGGGAATAAAAATGGGGATAAAAATCAGCGTTTCCTCTTCCATGCCAAACAGTGCCCCGCACAGGGAAAACAAAAACATACAAGTCGGGATAAATAAAATGCGCTGTTTGGGGTGGCGCGCGAAAAAGAAGCTGACTTTTTTAATCAGCGTATTGACCGCGCCCGTGCGCTCTATCACGGTAAAAAGCATACCCACCACCAAAATAAAGGCGATGATTTCGGCGCACTGTTCAAAGCCCTTGACCGGGGCTTGCAGGGCCGCGCCAAGGCCCTGCGGGGCTTGAGCCACCGTGTGAAAAGACCCCGCCACCGCATAGGTGCGGCCGTCTTTTTCTATGCGTTCATACTGCCCGGCGGGCACGAAATAGGTCAGTGCCGCTATGGCCAGCATAATCACAAAAACCAAACAATAGGTATTACATAACTTGGAGAGTAATTTTTTCATTTTTTTGTTTTCCTCTGTTCTTTTTACAATAAAAATCCTCCCGCCGGCTCAAACAAAATAAAATGCGGCGGGAGGAAAAACGCTTATTGCCAGTGCATAAAGTACGGCGGAACCAGCGCGGCAAAAGAGAGCAAATACATCACAATCAGCAGTGGCAGCATCCACTTGAGCCACCGCCCGTAAGCAATGCGCGCAAAGCCAATGGCGGCAATGGTAACCGGGTCTGTCGGAAAGACCATATTAAACCAGCTGCCGCCCAGTTGAAAAGACAGCACCATGGTCTGGCGCGTAATGCCGATGAGGTCGGCCAGCGGGGCCAAAATAGGCATGGTCAGCACGGCCTTGCTGGAGCCGGAGGGGATGAAGAAGTCAATAAAGGTCTGCAAAATCATCGCCGCCCAAGAGGCTACAATGGGGTGGAGCTTGCAAATGCCCTTAGACATAAAATTGAGCATAGTGTCTAAGATTTGGCCGTTTTGCGCAATCAGCACAGTGGCTTGGGCAAAACAAAGCAGCATAGCGATAGAGGCCATGCCGCGTACGCCGTCAAAGAAGCTGTCGTTAAACTCATTCATAGACAGCCCGCCCACCAGCGCCGAGAGAAAGCCCACGCCCAAGAACAGCGCGGCAATTTCGGTAATATACCAACCGCTTTCCTCCAGGTCCAGCAGGGCCATAAAGTCCCAGCCGGTTTGCACTTTGATAAACTCGCACAACTGCGGTTTGAGTACACCCGCAATCAGCGTAAGCATCCCCAGACCAAACACCACCAGCACCAGCTTTTGGCGCAGGGTAATTTTTTCTACGGTTTGGTTCATGCCCAGCTCTTTGCGTTTTTCCAAATCAAACTGATAGGTCAAACTTTGGGTGGGGTCCTTGCGGATTTTGCGCGCATACAGGCCCATAAAACCGATGACGACCGCTGTACACACCACCCAAATAATCAAGCGGTATCCTAAGCCCGAATACAACGGCACTTGGGCGATACCTTGTGCAATGCCGACAGTAAAGGGGTTGGTAAAAGCGGCGGCAAAGCCCACGCCCGCCCCGACAAACGGAATGGCGGTGCCGAGGGCCGAGTCGTATCCCAAGGACAAAGCCAAGGGAATAAAAATGGGAATGAAGATTAAAGCCTCCTCACACATACCGAAGGTCGCCCCGCACAAGGAAAACACCGTTACGCCCAGCGGAATAAACAGAAATTTAAACTGCGGGTGTTTGGAAAAGAATACGCTGGCGGCTTTAATGCCGGCAGTAATGGCGCCGGTTTTTTCCACCACGGCCAATACACCGCCGATGATGAGCAAAAACACAATCACTTGCGCGGTGTTTTCAAACCCGGTAATAGGAGCGGTCAAAACGTCAAACACGCCTTGGGGGTTGGCCGCTACCGCGTGATAGGTGCCGGGAACGACCACTTGGCGGCCGTCCACTTCTGTGCGTTGGTACGCACCGCTGGGCACAACCCACGTCAGCACGGTAACCAAGGCAATAATCGCCAAAATAATGGCGAAGGTATTGAGCTGGGGGAACTTAAACTTCCATTTCATTTTTAGTTTGGGTAACCTCTTGGGTAAAAATAAAAAGGACCGTCTTACCTCTGTACCACCCGGCTGTCTGCATGGCAGATACCATAGGGCCTTGTAGGGTCGGCATATACCGACAAGTACAAAAATAAAACCAGTCCTTCTTTCATATTTTACTAAAATGCACGCCGCTATGGGGGGATATTTTATACAAATTTTTTCAGCACATCCTGTGGGTCCTATCTTTAACGGACTAACCGCAAAGCAGCGAACGATGAACAACAAACGACAAAACCACCAAAGAGCTGTATCCTCTTGCGCCGCCACGGCAAAAAGCGCACCCCGGCGGCCACGTAATATATGCTAAAATGAAAATATGATTGCATATCTCAAAGGCACCGTTTTGGAAACTTCCGACGACAGCGTCGTCCTGCTTTGCGGCGGGGTCGGCTACGAAGTGAATATGGCCCACACCAGCGTGCTGGAGCTGGAAGCCGGGCGCGAGTGTACGCTGTATGTGGCGGAATCCATTTCCCCCTACGACGGCACGGTGCTGTACGGCTTTTTGGCTAAAGAGGACAAAGAACTGTGGACCCTCTTTAAAACCGCTATCCCCAATACGGGGGCCAAAAAAGCCTTGGAATTTTTAAACAAGGCCTTGCGCTCGGTGGCGGACTTTCACGCCGCCATTGTCAAGCGCGACCCGAAAATTTTAACCGGTATCTTTGGCTTTACCGCCAAAACCGCCGAAAAATTAATCACGTCCCTCAAGGACAAAATGGACGCCGTCAGCGTGCAGGGATCCAGCAAAATCAAGGTGCTAGACGACGCCCCCTACATGAGCGGCGTGCTGGAGGCGCTCACCGCGCTGGGCTATTCTGCGCCGGAGAGCCGCCGCGCCATGGAGCAGCTTTATACTGAGGGCATAGACCCTAACGACAAGCTGGAAAATATCATCAAACAAGCCTTGCGGGTGATGAAAAAATGAACAACCAAAACGAAGTGTTAGATGTCAACCAGCTGGCGGAGGAAGCCAACGGATTAGAGGCGGCCCTGCGCCCCAACAGCTTAGACGAGTTTGTCGGGCAAGACAAACTGAAAGAAAATTTGCGTATTTTTATCCAAGCGGCCCGCTCCCGCGGGGAAGCCTTGGACCATTGTCTGTTTTATTCCCCTCCGGGCTTGGGCAAGACCACGCTGGCTAATATTTTATCCAAGGAAATGGGGGTCAATATTAAGGTTACCTCCGGCCCGGTGCTCGCGCGCCCGGGGGACTTGGCCGCCATGCTGACTACGGAGCTTTCCGACGGAGATATTTTGTTTGTGGACGAAATCCACCGCTTAAACCCCGCCGTGGAGGAAGCCCTCTACCCCGCCATGGAGGATTTTACCTTCTTTATTAATACGGGCAAGGGCGCGGGATCTACCACCTTAAAACTGGCCGTGCCGAAGTTTACCTTGGTCGGGGCGACCACCCGCTCGGGCCTGCTGACCGGGCCGCTGCGCGACCGCTTTGGCATTGTGTTTAATTTGGGCTTTTACGAAATTAAAGAAATTACCGATATTTTGGCCCGCTCGGCGCGTTTGCTCCACATCGCCGCCGACCGCGCCGGCCTGACGGAGCTGGCCAAACGCTCCCGCGGCACGCCGCGCATCGCCAACCGCTTGCTGCGCCGCGCGCGGGACTTTGCCCAAGTCAAAGGGCAAGGCATCATTACCGAGGAAATCGCCGTCACGGCCATGAACTCTTTGGACATTGACAGCGAAGGATTAGACAGCGTGGACAAGCGCATTTTAGAGGCCTTGATTGACCGCTTTGGCGGCGGCCCGGTGGGCGTGGAAAACTTGGCCATTGCCGTGTCTGAAGCGGTGGACACGCTGACCGATGCCATAGAACCCTACCTCATCAAGGCAGGTTTCATCGCGCGTACCCCGCGCGGACGCGTGGCTACCAAAAAAGCCTACGACCATTTGGGCAAAAAACGCCACGAAGGACTCTTGTTTTAATGAAGAAACTGCTGTTTGCCCTGTGTTGCGTATTGCTGGCGGCCCCGGTTTTTTGCGGGCAGACCGTGCGGGTGCTATTGGGCGAAAATTTAAAATCCGTGCAAATTAAAACCTCGGGCCGGGTGCATGTGTATGCCTTGGGGCAAGAAAAAAAATATAAAATCAGCCAGCCGCAAACCCTTACCGTGCAATTCAGCGGCGGCAAACTGCGCTTGGGACAGCTCAAGGCGGACGGTCCCCTAGTCATAGAGCCTGCCGCCGGCACGCAGATGACCTTTCAAAAAAATACCTACACGGGCCGATTCTACGCCGTGCCCAACGGAAAAACCTTTCAACTCATTGAATACAGTGATATGGAAGATTATCTCTTGGGCGTATTGCCTTATGAGATGAGTTACTCTTGGCCGCTGGAGGCCCTCAAGGCCCAAGCCGTGGCGGCGCGCACTTTTACCCTGATGCAGGTGCAGGCCCGGCAAAAAAACAATTTTGATCTTTACAGCGATGTCCGCAGCCAAATGTACAAGGGCTCCGGCAAGGTGTATGACAGCGTGCAAAAGGCCGTTTCGGGCACCCATGGGCAAGTGCTGCGCTACCAAGGGAATTTGTTTCATACCTACTACCACGCCAACTGCGGCGGCGGTACGGACAATGTGCAAATCTGGGCGGGCCCAAAGGCCTCGGCCATTCAACCGCTCTCCGGCACTTCCTGCGCCTATGACAAACACAGCAAAAGCTACAGCTGGAACGCCACCGTCCTCGCCGCGTCCGTCAATCAATTTGTCAATAAAAACGGCCTGGCCGGATCCGTCAAAAAAATCAAAGTAGCCAAGCGTACCGCCACCACCCGCGCCGAAACGCTGGAATTTACCACCAACAAAGGCAAAAAGACGCTCTCTTGCGCCCAGTTCCGCTTGGGTGTGGGGGCGGGGCTGCTTAAAAGCTGCAAAATTACAGACATTTCCAAAACAAGCAAGGGCTTTGCTTTTGCCGGGCACGGCTTTGGGCACGGGATTGGCCTGTGCCAAGACGGAGCCAAGGGCATGGCCCAAGCGGGCAAAAATTACAAACAGATTTTGTCTTATTATTTTCCCAATTCTACACTTACGGATGATTGATTATGGCCTTTGAACGCTTTAAAAAATTTAACATAGACCCCCTGATTGCCAAGCAGCCCGCCACCCCGCGCGACAGCTCCCGCCTGATGGTATTGCACCGCGATACACAGACGATAGAGCACCGCATTTTTCACGATATCCACGAATACTTCAACCCCGGCGACGTGCTGGTGCTCAACAATACCAAGGTCTTTCCGGCCAAGCTGTTTGCGCACAAGGCCACCGGGGGCAAGGTGGAGATTTTGCTCGTGCGCCCACAGCAGGACCCGCGGGTGTGGACGGTGCTCACGCGCGATTATAAAGAAAACGCCCGGCTGGACTTTGGCGACGGGCTTCAGGGCGTGATGCTGGGCAAGACGGAGAACAACGAAGTCTTGCTCCGCTTTAACCAGGAGGACATTTTGCCCTTTTGCCACGGCCACGGGCTCATGCCCCTGCCGGTGTATATTGAAAAAGCCCGCAAGCACGAGGGCCTGACCCCCAGCCTCTCCAGCGATAAAGAGCGTTACCAAACCGTGTACGCCAAGTACGAGGGCTCCATCGCCGCACCGACGGCCGGATTTCACTTTACGCAGGAATTGCTGCAAAAATTAAAGGACAAGGGCGTGCGCCTTGTCTATATTACGCTGCATGTGGGGTGGGGCACCTTTAAGCCCTTGCGCGGGGAGCCGCAGCAGCACCATATGCTGCCTGAGTTGGCCGAAGTGCCCGCCGAAACGGCGGAGATTATCAATGCCGCCCGGCGCGAAGGAAAACGTATTTTTTCCGTCGGGACCACCAGCACGCGCACCTTGGAGAGTTTTACCGAAAACAGCCTGACCCAAAGCGGGAAAAAGTGGACGGATTTGTTTATTTATCCGGGGTATCAGTTCAAGGCCATTGACGTGTTTGTAACCAATTTTCACTTCCCCGATTCCACCCCGCTGTGCATGGTTACCGCGTTTGCCAATGAGGACTTTATTTACCGCGCTTACAGTGAAGCGGTGGAAAAGAAGTACCGCTTTTATTCCTTTGGCGACAGCATGATGATTTTGTAAAAGCCCGCCGGAAAAGCAGAAAATTAAGCAATGTAAAACCCCGGGTTTATGGCCCGGGGATTTTGCATAGAAACGGAAAGGATTGGTGGGAGT
>CAVDMZ010000044.1:1169-9835 GCA_963610115.1 Duodenibacillus sp. | reverse complement strand
ACTCTGCTGTTGTGCGTAACGGCCGCCGGCCTGTTTGCCGCTGTGGCCCCCCAAGCCGATGACTTGGGCAAAGCGCTGGAACAAGCCCAAACTCAAGCCGCTGCTGACCACAATAAAAAGGTGGATGAACTGAAAAAAGAGGTAAAGGACAGCTTGGCCTATTTTACGGAGTTTGCCTCGCGGCGGCACTATTCCGAGTTTCATATGATGTTCCAAGGAATGGACCGCGTGCGGGAGTCCTTTATGGAGCTTTACAAGGTTTCCCAGCCGGCTGCCAAAGCCATGGCCCAAGAGGTCAATAAGCCGATTTCTATTGACAACGGCAACAACCAAATCCGCATTGCCGATTATGTACGCATGGAGTCGGTGGTGCTGGGTTCTATCAGCTCCCGTGAGGAAGCGCGGTGGATTGAGTTCGGCGACGCGCTGGAAAAGAGCTTGAAATAAGCGAAGTTTGAAAAGGATAAAAAAGGCCCCCGGAAAACCGGGGGCCTTTCTCTGTATAAGGAAAATTTATCTGCCGGAAAACAGCGTCATGAGTACGCCCTTAATGGCGGTTTTGGGGTCGGACACGGTGGAGCTCTTGAACGCCTTGTCCACCTCTATCAAGCGGTCTAAGGCTTTTAAGAAAGTGTCCTCAGAGGGAAAACTGCGCGCGTTTTGGACTAGGGAGCTTTCCCAAAACATCAACCCCGCCGCCCGGGCAATATCCCCGGCAGCCATTCCGGCGTTAAAGAGACGTTTGATGCGCGCCATCTTCAGCATCGGGTACGAGATTTTACCCAAGACCGCAAGAGGATCCTCTGCGCTGTCCAGGAGCTTATCCACCAAGGCCAAGGCGCGGTTTTTATTTAAATATTGCACCGCATTGCTCAGCGCAAAGGGATTTTCTTCTTTAGCAAACCCGACCCCGGCCAGCACATCCTCTTTGGAAATGTTTTTGTCTGCGCGGTCGGCGGTATAGAGTGCTAATTTTTCTACCTCTTGGGCCAGGGCATTTAAATCGCCGCCGACGGCCTCGCACAAGGTTTCCACCGCATCAAATTGTCCGTTGAGCCCGGCCGCCTGCAAGCGGTTTTTTACCCACAGGACCAAGTCGTCGCGTTTGAGTTCGTCAAAGTTGGCCACCTCCCCGTGTGCCGCTGCGGCGGCGAGGGCCTTTTCGGTTTTGAGTTTTTTGTTGTCATCGTGCGTGAGCACCAATACGGTGGTATCTAAAGGGTTTTCCAAATAGGCAATCAGGGCCTCTTTGGGGTTTTTGCGCAGTTTGTCTATGCCGGTCAAAATGACCATTCTGCGCTCAGAAAATACCGGGGCCGTATTGGCCAAAGCCAGGGCTTCCCCCACATCGGCCTTGTCGGCAGAAGAGGAATAAATATTAAAATCGTCCGGGTGGACGGTTTCTTTTATTTTTTTGATAACTTCTTGCTTGCGGAACAGGTCCTCCCCCGTTAACAAATAGACGGGGGAAACAGACCCTTTGCGCAGGGATTGGTAAATCTTGCTTTCGGTAGATTTTGGCATTACTGGGTAATGGTGGTATATTCCGGGTTTTGCATGACCTTGCGTTTGCTTTCGCTCATCACGGAACCAAAGCCGTCCACCGTCCGTTTGACAATGTCTTTAGAGAGCTTTTCCCAAATGCGCTCGCGCGCTTGCTGTTCGGTCAGGCCGCCCGGCAAGGTAGAGGCCGAATAGGTCTGCGTACCCAAAAAGGCCGGTTCGCGCCAAACGGGGGTATTAGTGGATTTGTCCATGAGCACCACATCCAGCCATACGTCCATTTTATACACGGTGGGGATGAGCTGGCTGTCATACTGGATAGGTACATTTAAATAGCGCGTAATGGTGGTAACGATGACGCCCTCGGCCGAGGCGTTTTCATTGACCACTTGGTAGCTGCCGTTCTTCAAAAATTCATCGTACAAACGCAAATACAGTTTATCCTCCATGGCAAAGATTTCCGTTTTGTTGAGGATAGGGCGTATGGCGATTTTTTTGATATGCTGGGGCATAATCTGCGCCTGGGGCTTATAATAAGCCCCCTCGGTGCCGCAAGCGGCCAAGGCCAGCGCACACAAGGCGGAAAAAAGGATTTTCTTCATACATTCTCCTATTTTTTCGGTGCGGCGATAATGCTGATGATACGCGCCGGCACGACAATGATTTTTTTGATTTCCATTCCTTCCAAGTTCTTTTTGATTTTTTCAGAAGCCAAAGCCGCCTGTTCCATTTCCTCTTTAGAGGCACTGGCCAATACTTTCACGCGGTCGCGCACTTTTCCGTTGACCTGCACGCCCACCTCCAGCATTTCTTGGCGGATGAGCGTTTGGTCCGCTTTCGGCCAAGGCTGCTTGACCAAGAAACCGCTGTGCCCGCTGGTCTGCCAAATTTCCTCGGTCAAGTGCGGGGCAAACGGGTGCAAGAGCTTAAGGAAGGTGTCAAAGGTGTCTTGGCGGATAGCTTCCAGCTTGCTGATTTCGTTGAACAGCACCATCAGCGAGGAAATCGCCGTATTAAAGTGGAAATTTTCAATGTCCTCGGTGACTTTAGCCACCGTTTTGTTTTTGAGGATTTCCGCCTTTTGCGGGTTGCTGGCCGTGGTCAGTTTGACGGCCTCATTCCACGCCATAATGCGCCGCAGGAAACGGGCAATGCCTTCAATGCCTTTCATATCCCACGGTTTGCTGGCTTCAAAGGGTCCCATAAACATTTCATACATGCGGAAAGCGTCCGCGCCGTACTGGGCCAAAATGTCGTCGGGGTTGATGACGTTTTTCTTGGATTTGGACATCTTTTCCACCATGGGGGACAATTCCTCCCCGGTGGTTTTTAAGTAAGCTTTGCCGTCCTTAAAATCAATCTCGTCATAGCCGTGATAAGCGCCTAACTTGTCGCGGTAAGAGAAGGCCAAAATCATCCCTTGGTGGCGCAGTTTTCGGAAGGGCTCCTTGGTATGTACAACCCCCAAGTCATAGAGCACCTTATGCCAAAACCGCGCATAGAGCAAATGCAGCACCGCATGTTCCGCCCCGCCGATATAGCAATCCACCGGGCCATAGGCTTTTTCAATTTCCGGGTCCACGGGGGCTTGGTCATTGTGCGGGTCCATATAGCGCAAATAGTACCAGCAAGAGCCCGCCCATTGGGGCATGGTATTGGTTTCGCGCGTGGCCGGGCCGCCGCATTGCGGGCAGGTGGTCTGGACCCATTCTGTGGCATTGGCCAGCGGGGACTCCCCGGTGCCCGAAGGTTCAAAATTCTTCATTTCCGGCAGGCGCAAGGGCAGTTGGTCCTGCGGCAAGGGCACCACGCCGCAGTGGGGGCAGTGCACCAAGGGAATGGGCTCCCCCCAATAGCGCTGGCGGGCAAATACCCAATCGCGCAGTTTATAGGTGGTTTTGCCTTGGCCGGCGCCCTTTTCTTTGAGCCATTCAATCATCTTCGCTTTGCTCTCGCGTACGCGCAGGCCGTTTAAAAAGCCGGAATTAATCAGCTCCCCGTCGCCGGTAAAGGCGGCATCCTTGACGCCTTGTTCCGAGGCGATTACCTCTATGATTTCCAAACCGAATTTTTTGGCAAAGGCATAGTCGCGCTCGTCGTGGGCGGGCACGGCCATAATGGCCCCTGTGCCATAGCCCATCAGCACATAGTCCGAAGTCCACACCGGGATTTTTTTGCCGTTGACCGGGTTGATGGCATATGCCCCGGTAAACACGCCCGTTTTTTCTTTATTTAAGTCGGCGCGTTCCAAGTCGCTTTTGTTGGCGGCCTGCGTTTGATAGGCGGCCACGGCGTCTTTTTGCTCCGGGGTGACGATGCGTTGTAAAATCGGGTGTTCCGGGGAGACCACCATATAGGTCGCACCGAAGAGTGTATCGGGCCGGGTGGTAAAAACGGTCAGTTTGTCGCGGCTGCCGTCTATTTGAAAGACCACTTCCGCTCCCTTGCTCTTGCCAATCCAATTTTTTTGCATGGCCAAGGTGCTTTCCGGCCAATCTAAGCCGTCCAAATCCTCCAGCAGGCGTTCGGCGTAGGCCGTGATTTTTAAAATCCACTGCCGCAGCATGCGGCGTTCAATGGGGTGCCCGCAGCGTTCGCATTTACCGTTAAAAACTTCTTCATTGGCCAGGCCCGTTTTGCATGACGGACACCAGTTGATAGGTACGGTGGATTCATAGGCTAAGCCCTTTTTAAACAGTTGCAAAAAAATCCACTGCGTCCATTTGTAATACGCAGGGTCGGTGGTGTTGATTTCGCGGCTCCAATCATAGGCCAAACCCAGCGACTTGATTTGCCGCCGGAAATTGTCAATATTTTTATGCGTGGTGACAGCGGGATGAATACCGGTGGCGATGGCGTAGTTTTCAGCCGGCAGGCCGAAAGCATCCCACCCCATGGGGTGCAAGACGTCAAAGCCGTTCATGAGTTTGTAGCGCGTTAGGATATCTGAGGCGGTATAGCCTTCCGGGTGGCCGACGTGCAAACCCGCCCCCGAGGGGTACGGGAACATATCCAGGCAATAAAACTTTTTGCCTTTGGGAAGACGGGGGCTGGCAAAAAGGTTTTCCTTTTTCCAGCGCGCTTGTTGTTTCTGGTCTATCTCTTGGAAGTTATCGGTACTCATATAGATTATTCTAACAAAAAAACAGCCGCCTTTGCCTATATGCGTCCGGCCGGGTGGGGAACTAGCCGCGCGGATGAAATTTTTTATGTTTTTCCTTGAGGTCTGTTACGTCTAAATGCGTATAAATTTGCGTGGTGCCCAAGTTGGTGTGCCCCAGCATTTCCTGCAAACTGCGCAAATCCGCTCCGCCCTGCAACAAATGGCTGGCAAAGGTATGGCGGAATAAATGGGGGTGAAGCGGTTGGGAAAGGCCCGCCTTGCGCCCTAGCGCGGCCAAGTCTTTCCATACGCTGACGCGGCTGATTTTTTTACCCGAACGGTTTAAAAACAGCTCCGAGCCGACATCGCTGCGACTGGCAAAGTGCGCCTCGCGCACGGACAAGTAATATTTGATCCGCTGGCAGCACGCCGGGTGCAGCGGCACAAAACGCTGCTTGCCGCCTTTTCCGCGGGCCAAGACCCAGCCTTCGTGGATGTCTATGTTTTCCAGTTGCAGGTTGATGAGCTCGCTGACCCGCAACCCGGAGGCATACAACAGCTCCACTATGGTCAGCGTGCGCACTTCATCAAACTTTTCTGCCGGATAAGACAGCAAGCGGTTTATTTCCTCCCGCGAAAGTTGCTTCGGCAGGTTTTGCGGCAGGCGGGGGGATTTGATAAAGCGGGTGGGGTCCTCTTTAATCCGCCTTTCAATGAGCAGAAATTTATAAAACGCCTTGACGGCCTCTTGCTTGCGAAAAACGCTAATGGCAACGAGCTTTTCTATGCGGCGCAACTGGTAGGTGTATTGGTCTAAAAAGGGGGGCTCCACGCCGAGGGGGTCCTTTTCGTTGGCGGCGCAGTATTCCAAATAATGTGCCACGTCCGAGCCGTACGAGCGCTGCGTATTGGCGCTGAGTTGACGCTCAAACGAAAGGTGGTTTTTAAATTCCTTTAGCAGCGGGGCAAAGGCCTGCTGCGCAGGCTCAGAAACTTTGGTTAACATAATATTTATTATAGATTTTTTCGGTTCTTTTCTCCAGCCGGGGCTAAGAGGGAATCTGTTATTACTCCGTGCGTCATCACCCCGTCAGGTCGGGCGGCGCGCAGGGGCGGTGCGCAGCGTGCGGCAAGCCCAGCCCGTCTATGCCGTCATTCTCGCTCTGGTGGCCTGCAAGGGCCCGGGGACATTCTATCCATGCCGTCATTTCCACGCGGGTGGCCCTCAGGGTGCGGCAAGTCCAGCCTGTCTATGCCGTCATTCCCGAAGGTTGTAATCGGGAATCTCAGCCTTATTGTTTTTGCTGTTTGCCTTTCTCTTTTTTTCGTCGTAGAAGTTGGCTCCCCTTTTTAAAACACTTGCCTAATGTTTTTTTTTTGGTAAATTTTGATTGTAGGGAAAATTTACCAAAAAAGGAAGGCAAGTATGAAAAACCGTTCTACGGGCCGTTTAGACCGTTTGTTTCTCAACGCCGTCACCCTGGAAGGTTGTAGTCCAGGGTCTGCTGTTATCAATAAAGAAAGCGGTAGAGATCCTGGACTAAAACACTCCAGGATGACCTCATTTGATAACGGCAAGGCCACCGTGTGCAGAGCAGGGTTATTTTGCAAAGGTTTTACGCTGATTGAACTTTTGGTCGTTGTGCTTATCATTGGAGTGTTAACTGCCATTGCCCTGCCGCAGTATCAGGTATCGGTGGATAAGGCACGCGCGGTCCAATATTTGACTTTAGCCCGCAGTGTAAAAGATGCACAGGAACGGTATTATTTAGCCAATGGGGCCTATGCCGACTCTTTTGATGTGCTGGATGTGGAGCTCCCCGCCGGCGGCGAATTGAATGGAACAGATCCTCGCCGAATGAAATTTGTGAATACATCCAAGAAGTTTTTTGTTGATATATGGTCGGAACATTTAGTAGTTGGCGGATGGGACAGTTACTATCCCCGAGTTGTGTTTGGATATGATTACGGCAGAGGTGAGAAATTCAAAGCCGGGCAAAGATACTGTTATGGATATGCCGACCGTGCCAATCGTGTTTGCAAGGCCTTGGGAGGAAGCTTTTTGTTTAACAGCAACGGTAATGATATATTTCTTTTACCGTAAGGCCAGATTAATTTTGAGCCACAAAAACAACCCCCGGGGTTTCACGTCCCCGGGGGCTTTTAACGTTGACAATGGCTTATTTCACAACCTTTTCTGCCGGCTGGATAGCGGCAAGCTGTTTGTACAGGTCGCGTCTCCAAGCGTACTCGGATTCGGCGTGTTTAATTAGTTCTTTCGCCAATTCCGGGTTGTCGCGCATGAGGCCTTTGAAGCGGTTTTCGCCGCTCATATAATCGGCCAGCGGCAAGGTGGGCGCCGTCAACGGGCTGTCCACATGCAGCGGGTTTTTGCCTTCATAGCGGGCTTCGGGGTTGAAGCGGTAGAGGATCCAGCGTCCGGCCTGTACGGCGCGTTTGGCTTCGCCCATGCCTTTAGACATGTCAATGCCGTGCGCAATGCAGTGCGAGTACGCAATCACCAAGGCCGGGCCGTCGTAAGCATCGGCTTCGGCCAAGGCCTGAATGGTTTGGTTCATATTGGCACCCATGGCCACTTGAGCCACATAGATGTTCCCGTAGGTCATGGCAATCATCCCCAAATCTTTCTTCGGGGTCTTTTTGCCGCCGGCGGCAAACAAGGCTTTGGCGCCCAACGGGGTGGCTTTGGACATTTGTCCGCCGGTATTGGAGTACACTTCCGTGTCCAGCACCAAGATTTTGATGTTCTTGCCGCTGGCCAAGACGTGGTCCAACCCGCCGTAACCGATATCGTAAGCCCATCCGTCGCCGCCCAAGATCCACACGGATTTGCGGACCAAGTAGTCGGCAAAACTCAGCAAGCGTTTGCCTTTTTCGCAATCCGTTTTTTCCAAAAGGGCTTTGAGCGCGGCCACGTTCTTACGTTGCTCTTCCACTTCGGCGTCGGTCTTTTGGGCATTGTTCAAGAGGGCGTCCACCAAGGCTGCATGGTCTTTGAGGCAGCCGGCTTTGACCTCGCCCAGCAGGGCTTTGGCGTCGCTGTTGAGCTGGTCGTAAGCTACGCGGATGCCCATGCCAAACTCGGCATTGTCTTCAAACAAAGAGTTGGACCAAGCCGGGCCCTTGCCGTCGTCGCGTTTGCAATAGGGCGTGGTGGGCAGGTTGCCGCCGTAAATGGAGGAGCAGCCCGTCGCATTGGCCACGGCCAAGCGGTCGCCAAACAGCTGCGTCAGCAATTTGACGTACGGCGTTTCGCCGCAGCCCGCGCACGCGCCCGAGAACTCAAAGAGCGGTTTGCGCAGCTGAGAACCTTTAACAGATTCCTTTTTGGTCTTGACTTCGGCTTGTTTGAGCCCCAAGAAGAAAGCGAAGTTGTCTATTTCCTGGTCGCGCACTTGCAGTTGGTGCACCATGTTGATGGCTTTCTTTTCCGGGTTTTCTTTGTTCTTGGCGGGGCAGTTATATACGCACGCGGCGCAGCCGGTGCAGTCTTCCACGGCCACCTGAACGGTAAATTTCAATCCGGCCAAGTCGGCCTTGCCGTCGGCGGATTTGAAGGTTTTGGGGGCGTCTTTGAGGGCCGCGCCGTCATAGGCTTTGATGCGGATAGCCGCATGCGGGCAGACCAAGGAGCAGAAACCGCACTGAATGCAGGTGTTGGGGTCCCATTGGGGCACCATCACGGCGATGTTGCGTTTTTCATACTGCGTGGTTCCCGTGGGATAGACGCCGCCTTCGGGCATGGCAGAGGTCGGCAGCTGGTCGCCGCGTCCGGCAATCATTTCGCCCAGCACGTCCTTTACAAACGCGGGCGCGTCGGCCGGCACCGGCAGTTTGGTGTGCAGTGTAGAGGTAACCTCAGCAGGATATTTCACCTCGTGCAAACCGGCCAAGGCCGCATCTACGGCTTTGTAGTTCTTCTGCACGATTTCCTCGCCTTTCTTGGAATAGGTTTTCTTAATGGCTTCCTTAATATCGGCGATGGCTTTTTCGGTGGGGATGACCCCCGCAATGCCGAAGAAGGCCGTCTGCATAATGG
>CAVDMZ010000044.1:0-1098 GCA_963610115.1 Duodenibacillus sp. | reverse complement strand
GTGTTGGTGCGGCTGCCCATGCCGGTGGCTAAAGCGATATCAGAAGCGTCAATGGTGTAAACCTTGAGTTTCTTATCCAGGATTTGCTTTTGCACTTCGGCGGTTAAATGGTTCCACAGCTCATCGGCGGCGTACGGCGCGTTGATGAGCACGGTGGCCCCTTCTTTGGCTTTGCCGAGCACGTCGTACTTATCCAAGAAGTCAAACATATGCACGCCGATAAAGTCGGCCGATTGGATGAGGTACGGCGCGCGGATGTAGTTTTTGCCAAAGCGGATGTGCGATGTGGTCATAGAGCCGGATTTTTTGGAATCGTACACAAAGTACCCTTGGGCAAAAAATCCGTTGGCGCTGATGATCTTCATCGTGTTCTTGTTGGCCCCCACCGTCCCGTCGGAACCCAAACCGTAGAACAGGGCGGCGAAGATATCCTTGCCGGCTTTGTTGTCCAGCTGGGCCGCGGGCAGGGAAGAGTGGGTCAAATCATCGTTAATGCCAACGGTGAAATTCTTTTTGGGTGTGGACAAAGCGAGGTTGTCAAACACGGCCTTGACGTCAGAGGGGGTGAAGTCTTTAGAACCAATGCCGTAGCGTCCGCCGATGATAAGCGGCGTGGCCGGGAATTTGGCCTTGGCTTCGTCGGTCAAGAAAGCGGCGCAGACATCTTGGAACAAAGGTTCGCCCAAGGCGCCCGGCTCTTTGGTGCGGTCCAGTACGGCCACCTTTTTAATAGTGTTGGGAATGACGCGCACAAAGTCGGCAATAGAGAAGGGGCGGAACAATTTTACTTTCAATACGCCCACTTTTTCGCCTTTCATGGCTTCGGCGGCGATTTGCGCCACATCCGCGCCCGAGCCCATGATGACGACCAAGCGTTCCGCGTCGGCGTCGCCGATGTATTGGAACAGGTCGTATTGGCGGCCCGTGAGCTTTTCAAACGCGGCCATTTCTTCTTTGACCACGGCGGGCACGGCATTATAAAATTTGTTGACGGCTTCGCGGGATTGGAAGTACACGTCCGGGTTGGCGGCGGTGCCGCGCACGGTCGGGTGTTCCGGGTTTAAACCGCGGGACTTGTGTTCTTCCACGAGTTTATCG
>CAVDMZ010000043.1:0-9872 GCA_963610115.1 Duodenibacillus sp. | reverse complement strand
GTCCAAACAGACGTCTTGCCCGTCTAATTGGGCGGCGGCTTCGGCCGGGGCAAAGCGCAGACGGAACTGGTAGCAGGAGTCGTACTGCTTTCCCTCAAAATCCACCTTTTTGGCGGGAATATCCAGCCAGGCCTTGGTGGTGGCCACCCCCGAATTATTCAGCGGCGTATAGCACCCGGCCAAAATACAAAATCCCGTTGCCAAACAGAAAACTTTTTTCATACACTCTTATTATAATAACTTTTCCCGCAGGAAAACACGGGACGGAGGAAAAAATGTTAGTGGAACTTTTGCAAAAAGGATTGGGCGTCTTTTCCTTTTTATCCGATCAGGTGCGGGGCGTGTGCGCCTCCGGATTGGCAGTCGTGCTGTTGGCAGCCTTGACGTATGGGGTGGCCCAGCTGGTCAAGGGTTGTCTGCACTGGGTGGCGGGGACCGGGTGGCTGAATAAGCGTTTCCCGCAGCTTTTAAAAGCCTTGCGCGCCAGCCGCTGGATGTCGGCGGCCGGATATACGGTTTCTGCGGTGGCGGTGGTGCATTTGCACGATTTCTTTATTCCGCAGACGGGGAATTTATTGCCGGGGTTTTTGTCGCGGGGGATAGGCATTTATGCGACTTTGTGTTTTATGGCCTTGTTGGTAAGCAGTTTGGAGGCCCTGGACCGGCTTTACGGCCGCAATCCCCAAGTGCCCCTGCGCGGGGTTTTTCAAGCGGGGAAAATCATTATTTATTTGTTGGCTGCCCTGATTATTATTTCCATTCTCATCAGCAAAAACCCCATGTATGTGATTACGGGGCTGTCGGCCGCGGCGGCGGTGTTTATGCTGATTTTTAAAGACCCCATTTTAGGCTTTGCCGCCGGGATACAGCTGGCCAGCAATAAACTGCTCAAGATTGGCGATTGGATTACCATGCCTTCCCACGGGGCCGACGGCACGGTGGTGGACATTACGCTGACCACGGTGCGGGTGCAAAACTTTGACAATACCTTGGTTAATGTGCCTGCGTATGATTTGGTGTCTAAGCCCTTTCAAAACTGGAGCGGTATGGTGCAAAGCGGCGCCCGGCGCATCAAACGCGCCATCAATATAGATGTGGATACCATCCGGTTTTTAGATGAAAAACTGCTTAAGCGTTTGGAAAAAATAGAACTGATTTCCGCCTATCTCAAGCAAAAGGTGGCCGAGGTGCGCGCCTTTAATGCCAGCCACGGCAGCCACGAAAATCCGCTCAACGGCCGCCATTTAACCAATATTGGCACCTTCCGCGTCTATGCCACGGCGTATTTAAACAGCCTCTCTACGATTGACCACCGCCAAACCTGTATGGTGCGCCAATTGGCTCCCACCACGGCGGGACTGCCGCTGGAGATTTATTGTTTTACCGCCACGACGCAGTGGCTTAAGTACGAGGACATCCAATCCGATATATTTGACCATCTGTATTCCGTAATGGCGGAGTTTGATTTGTTCCCTTTCCAACAGCCGGCGGGGCGCAATGTAACGCAGGCGGCGCACAAACTTCTGCCGGCGGTGAAAGCGGTCAAAGCGGCCCAAAAAACGGAAGATCCCCCAACGCGGCCGGAAGGCTTGTTCTCCATGCAAGCCTAAAAAAAGCCCCGGACCTTTTGGCCCGGGGCTTTTGGCAAGGGGAGTTAAAGGGGCTGCTTGAAATCTTCCCCAAGGATGACTACGGCATCGCAAATGGCATTGTCTGATTTCTCAGAAACAATTTCATTGTTCAGCCCAATGGCCGTGCTGAGCTGTTTGAGCAGAACCAAACGGCCTGTATAATCTACAATACGCGAGTTTTTTTGTCGCCCGCCGGGGTAGTTGTCCTGCTGCAGGATATCTACGCGCAGAAGGCCTTTTTGGCTTTTTTCGCGCAGGTATTGGGTCAGCTCGCGTGCGGCGCCCTTTTTGCCCGAGGCGTTTAACACATTAATGGTCAGCGGGCGGTCCTGCAAGGCCAGCGGGGCCAGGTCGGGCGTGGGCGCGGGCGGGCCGTCCGGCTGCACGGCGGCTTTTTTGGTGGCCGGTTTCTTTTGGGGACTTTCTCCGGCATTTCGCACAGTGAAATCGGTCAGCTCCAAACGGCTGGCGTCCAACATCAAAAGCAGAAATTCTCCGGCGGGGATATTGGTGCGTTTGTCGTGGCGGGCCTGTGCATAATCCCATACGGCCCGCGCGGCTAACAACGGGTTATAACGCCAACGGTCCAAGACCCCTTTAAATTGTTCCCAATATTCTTCCCGGCGGCTGTTTTGGGGGACATAGTAGCGCACGCGGCCGGGCCGGAGGCCCGCTTTTTTAAATACATCTTGTGCATTTTGCGACGGGTCTTTGGGGATTTTTCGGCGTTTGTAGGTAGTCAAATGTGCCTTGCGTTGGGCGGGGTTATAGGCTAAAACCATGGCCGGCTGCGTCAAAAGGGCCACATAAACATTCTGGTCCTCCTTGTTTGTCAAGATGCGCAACGCCGGGCTTTGCCACTGGGCAAAAGCCGCCCAGCCGGTCAAGGCCAGCAGCCCCAGCAGGAGCAGTTTTTCTATCAAGCGGCGCATTTGACGAGGTGATTCCATAGTTCAATTCCTAAAGGGCAGAGCCATTTTTGGCTGTCAATGGTAAACCACAGCTTGCGGTTGGCCGCATAAAGCAGGGCCTTTTCCAAATCTTGTGCGGCCAGCGTGCGGATGACAAAGGCATCCTTGTATTTGCGGTCCTTAGACGAAATATCCGCCACGAACAAAATTTTGCTTAAGGTGCTCATCTGCAGGCTGCCCAAGGTGTGCTCTGCAATGGCGCACAAAACGTCCTTGTCCTTTACGCCGAAACGGTGCCGGGCCAGCCACGCCGAGGCATACGAATGAAGTAGCAGCGGCTCAAAGCGGCAAATGTCCTCAAAAAAAGGCACCTTGATTTTGTGTTCCTTGCAAAAGGCGACCAGCTCCGGCCCGCTAAAGCCCTTGGCGGCGTCGTGCAGAATGCCCGCTTGCACTGCTTGCCCGACGGGAACTTCGTAAATATCGCTTAAAATGGCGCACAGCTCTGCCACCTTAACGGAGTGCAAATAGCGGTTGGGCTTGAGGTGGGCCTGCAGCCAGCGGTGTATGTCCAGCCCGTACAAATCATTGGCTAAAATGATTTGCCCCACGGCGGCGGGGACCTTTTCTTGCGGAATGGATCCGCTGGCTAAAATGTGCGCCCGTACCCGGGTGGAGGACATTTTGGGAAATTGCCCCGGCAGGAAGATGTGTTTGAAATCTACCTTGTTTTCGCTAAAGCCGCGGCGTTTGCCGGCCACCACGGTAGCGTGTTTAAAAATATACTGGGGATTCTTCCAATGATGCAAATCATTGAGGCAATCCGTGCCCACCAGCAGGTAAATCTCCGGCTGCCCGTAGCGTTGGTGCAAGTATTGCACCAGCTGGTAAGAGTAGGTCTTGCCGCCCTGTTTGAACTCATAATCGTCAAAAACGAGGCGTTTGCTTAATTTGCCAAACGCCGCCTTGGCCATTTGCATACGCAGTTTAAACGGCGTAGGGGAGAGCGCCTTAAAGGGGGAATGGTAGGCAGGCACCACATGGGTTACGTCCGGCTTGAGGACGGAAATTGCCTTTTTTAATACGGCCACATGGCCTTTGTGAACGGGGTCAAAACTGCCCCCAAAAACGAGTACTTTCATAGTTGTGATAGCTTTTGTGCCAAGTCGCGCCCCTGCAACAGACTGCGTTCCATGAAGGAATACTCCCACAATCCGTACCGTCCCGCGCAGTAGCAGCGGTGCTTCTGCAGCCACCGCAAAATCCGCGCGGTGTGGCGCGGCCGTGCCAAATCATACACGGCATAGGCCACGGGCAACTGGCGCCAAAACGAAAAAAGAATTTGGTCTTGCTTTTCTATTATACCTTTTTGTTTTAAGGCTTTTATAAAGGCTTTTTCTGCCCGGGGAAAATCGGCCACGGGGGCGGTGGTTTCCGCGTAAAAAGCGCCACAGCCTTGCGGGGCGTTTTCAGGGGAGAAGGCACTATAGGCCCCCACCCGGTGAAAGGGAGTGTCCGCCTGCGGAAAATACACCCAGTGCGCGTGCGCCGGACGTTTTAAGGCCAGCTGCAGCACATGTACCGGTACGCTTCTTAAGGCGCGCGCGGCCGCTTGTACCGTGGGCGGCGCGTCGCAAATTTGAACCAGCTCCTTTAGCGGCAAGGTGTTGACCACGCGCGCAAAGCGCACCCGGCGCGTACCGAGGAGAGCTTCCTTGCGTTTGAAATCTATTTTTTGCACGCGGGCGTGCAACCAGGTGTTGGGGACGCGGTCGGCCAAGGCTTGCGCCAAGGCGCCGATGCCCCCTTGGCGCGGATAGTAAAAGCGGGCATTGTAGCCGCTTTCTTGGGCGGGGCGGCGGCGCGCCCCGGCCTGCAGGGCGGTTAGGTCTAGGCGGGGCACAAAAGAGCCGCACCAATCCCAGGCCATTTGGCAGGGGGGAGTTTGCCAAAGTTTTTGGTTGTAGGGCTGCATAAAGTGACGGTAAATGCCCGTGCCCCACGCCTGCAGACACCATTGTTCAAAATTCTTCGGACGTGCCGCTTTGCGGGTCTGCGCCGCGGCCAAGGCCCCTTGCAGACATTCCTGCGCCGTCTGCGCAGGCAAGGCCCATAAATTGTATTGAAAGGGATAGGGCACCCGCCGTCCGTCAAAATCTATAAAGGCCTGCCGTTTTACGCGCAGCAAATTGCCCCGCAGCAGTTGGTGTACCAGACGCAAGGTGTAAGGATCGCGCAAATGCAGCACATGCCCCGAGAGGTCAAAGGTAAAGCCCTGGATTTGTTCGCTGGCGCACAAACCGCCCAAATGGCCGTTTTGCTCCACCAGCAGATAGTCGGTCCGCCCGGCTTTTTCCAAATGATAGGCCGTGCTCAGCCCGGTCAGGCCGCCGCCTAAAATCAGCGTGTCCACTTGCAAAACCCCGGCTGTATTTTTCATGGTTTCATCCGTATGCGGGAGAGGAAAAACCCCGCCGCAAAAAGCAGTAATGCCGCCAAAAACAGCACCGTGGCCGCGGAACGCGCCTGCACCTGCGTCAGCGCAAAGGCCAAAATATTAAAAAAGAGGCCCGCCCCGATAAACAACCACAAAATTTGCGTCTTATCCCAGCCGATTTTGCGCAGGCGCAGCGCGGCATGGTCATTGCTGCCGCGCAAGGGGTTTTTGCCTTGCGTTAGACGGATCAGCGCCACAAAGCCTGTGTCAAACAAGGGAACCGCCAAAATAAGCAGCGGGGCTAAAAAGCCTAAATTGGAGTATTCGCTGTAGCCTGTGCCCATGGCCAGTGCGGCCAGCACAAAACCCAACAGGGTACTGCCGCTGTCGCCCAAAAATACCTTGCCGCGCGTGCGGTGGTTGTAGGGCCAAAAGCCCAAGCATCCGCCCAACAGCGCGCTGGCGCAAAAATTGACATAAATAAACTCAGACGGCAGGGCAATCAGCCCCAGCCCCAAGGCGCACACCGCCGCCTGCGAAACGCACAGCCCGTCGGAAATATCCAGCAAATTAAACGCATTGGTGATGGCCAGCACCCACAAAAAAGTCAGCGGATAAGACAAATAGGCGCAGTCAAACAAATTAATCCGCACGCCGTAACACATCAACAGGACAGCCGCCGCGGCCTGTACGGCCAATTTAACAGGGACGCTTACTCCTTGTGGTTTGTGCAGGTCATCGGCCAGCCCCAAAATAAAAATCAGCCCCGCCCCCAGCAAAATGCCGCGCAAACTATGCAGCGTGCCCGAGGGGAAGTTCGTCGTCAGGCGGATGAAAACCAATCCCACGGCCAGCCCCAAGAGAAGCGCGCATCCGCCCACGCAGGGAACGGCTTGGGCGTGGTGTTTGAGACCGCCGGGCTTGTCCAGCAAAAAGCGGCCCGCCGCCCGTCGCAGCAAGGGCACCGCCCCCGCCGTGACGGCGCAGGAAAGCGCTCCGCAAAGCAAATAAAGAGGAAGTGTATTCATGGCTTACTTATATTATAATATTAAAAGACCGCTTTCGTGCGGCGGAGAGGAAAAAATGAGAAAAATTTATTTTATTTTGGCGTTTCTGTGCGCCTTGGGGGCTTGCTCTACCTTGGGGCGGGGGACGGGGGCTTGCCCGGCGGAGTTGGCGGCGCGGCCGGACTATTTTGCCCAAGGGCAAAAATTGGCGGCCTTCCGGCTGACGGCGCGGGCGCATGGCTATGGTTTGGACGGTATTTTGCAAATTAAGAAGATAGCGCAGGACGCCTATTCCTTTACCTTGTTTTCTGCTCAGGGAGGGCTTAAACTCGCCCAAGGGACAGCAACAGCGCAAGGCACCGCTTTTTCCTATTTAATCAAAGAGGCTGACTCCGCCGCCGCGCGGGCCAAGGTGGAAATATTTTTGAAGGTCTTGCTCTTTGTCCCGCACGGTGCGCACCGCTGCCGCCAAAGCGGGGAGCAGATTTTGGTTACCTATAAGGACGACAATACATGGCGTTACAGCTATGCTCCCGGCGCGTCCTATCCGCAGCGCGTGGTATATAAAGAGGGGTGGGGCTCTGTGCAAATGAATTACGACCAGTACACCCCGTATGAAGAGGGAGACTTGCCGCATTTGCTGATTTACCAAGACGGCGCGCTGGAGGCGGAGCTGGTCCTTTTGACCTTAAAAAAATAGTCCTTTCCGTGTTTAAAATAACCCCCGCCGCAGTGGCGGGGGATCGTTATTTCAAAGGTTCTAAGATGCGTTGGTAGCCGTGGGTTTTTACGACCTTGGCACGGAAGATTTGGCCCGTGCGCACCGGGCGGGTAAAGCGAACCTGCCCGTCTATGTCCGGCGCGTCCTTGTAGGTGCGGCCGAAGGTCTCCCCGTCGGAAATGGCTTCCAGGGTGGTGCCTAAAAGACGTTTGTTGAGGCGGTCTATCACGCGGCTTTGGGCTTCTTCCAGGCGCAGGCGTCGCTCTTTTTTTAGCTCGGCAGGCACTTGGTCGGGCAAGTGGTAGGCGGCGGTGCCCTCTTCCCGGAAATATTCAAACACGCCTAAATTGTCAAATTCATATCGGTCCACAAAGGCCAGCAATTCTTTAAAATCCGCCTCGGTTTCTCCGGGAAATCCCACAATAAAATTGGTGCGCAGAGAAATGTCTTTCACGCGCTTTTTGAGCATATCCAAGGTGGCGCGGATTTGCGTGCCGTCGCAATGGCGGTTCATGCGGCGCAGGACGGGGTCGGCAATGTGTTGCAGCGGAATGTCTATGTAATGAAAAATCCGCGGCGTAGCGGCCATGAGCCCGGCCAGCTGCGGCGTCACCCGGTGCGGGTAGCCGTACATAATGCGCAGGCGTTTGATGCGGCGGTTTTGCAGGAGTTTTTCCAGCAGTTCCACCAGTTGCGGGCGTCCGTATAAATCTTGGCCGTAGGAAGTGGTGTCTTGGGCAATGAGCGAGATTTCCTTCACGCCGTTTTGGGCCATGAGGTCGGCTTCGCGCAAAATGTCCTCCATGGGTTTGGAGCGGTAATTGCCGCGCAAAAAAGGAATGGTGCAATAGGCACAGCGGTTGTTGCACCCGTCGGCCACTTTTAAATAGGCCGTATGCGGGGCGGTCAGGCTCATTTTGTATTCGGGCAGATAGAGGGTTTTGGGCAGATCGGCCGCAACAAAGCCGCTTTTTTGCAGGGTGTCCTCTATGTTCTCTTGTCCGGCAATAGAAAAAAGTACGTCAATGTCGGGGAATTTTTGCAAAATCTTTTCTTGGTAGCGTTGCACCAAACAGCCGGTAACGGCTACTTTCTTGACGCATCCCTGTTTTTTAAGTGCCAAGGCTTCGGCAATGGCGTTTTCGGCTTCTTCCACGGCGGAGGCGATAAAGCCGCAGGTGTTGACGATAAGCACATCCGCCCCTTGGGGCTGCAACAGCAACTCATGGCCCCTAGCAATCAGACGCGCGGAAAATTCTTCGCTATTGGTTAAATTCTTGGGACATCCCAAGCTGATTAAGGAAAATTTCATAGCTATATTTTAGCAGTTTTGGGGGAACGGGGGGATTAGACGGCCAAGTCCTCTCGCTCCGGGGAGGGTTGCTTCTCATCGGTGCCGTGGTGTTTGAGCAGTGCCATGCCAAAGGTAATTACACCCACGCGCCCGACCAACATGGCCCCAATGAGGATGAGCTTGCCCACCGGGCTGAGCAAGGCGGTGGCGGGGGTGTCTATCCCCCCGGTGCCCAGGGCCGCGGCGGCTTGAAAAAATAAATCAAAAAACGGTAGGCCTTGCTCGCTCCACGTCAGCAGAAACACTGTCAAAAAGAGCATAAAGCCGTAAAAGATAGACGTGGAAGTAGCCATATACAGCCTAAACAGCGGGATTTGCCGCCCCAAGAAAGTGATGTGTTTGCGGCCTAACAAGTGGCTGGACACAATCGCCACCAAACAAGTGGCCGCAGTGGTTTTGATACCTCCGCCCGTGCCGGAAGGAGATCCGCCGATGGACATCAGTGCCATCATCAGCAGCAGCGAGGAGGCGGACAAAGACGCCATAGGCACCGTATTAAACCCGGCGGTGGTCAGCGCGGCGGTGGCCTGGAACAGCGCGGCCGCCGGGGTCAGCCCGGGGTTGGTCAGCAGCATAATAAAGGAGCTTAAAAGCAGTACGCCCAGGGTAAACACCACGATGATTTTGCTGGTGTAGGAAAACTCTTTGGTGCGGCGCAGCAGGCGGTTGAACAAATCTGTTACTACGATAAAGCCCATGGCTCCCGCCAGCGAAAGCAGCGAGATGACGATATAAACCGTCTTGCTGTCGGCCAGTGGAATAAGGCTGTTTGGAAACAGCGAAAACCCGGCGGTGCAAAAGGCCGACACACTGTAGAAAATGCCGTACCACGCCGCCTGAAACAGACCATAATCGTGGCGGTAAAAATAGTTGAACAAAAAGACCGCGCCGACGGTTTCCACAAAGCCGGTAAAGAGGACAACCGCGCGCAAAAAGTCGTGCAGGCGCACGCTGCGCGGCAGGGCAAATTCGGTATTGAGCACCTCGGTGTGGCGGTGGCGCAGGCGGCGGGAAAAGGATAAATAGATAAAAGAGGACATCGTCATATAACCGATACCGCCCGCCTGTACCAAAAGCAGTACGACCAGCTTGCCAAAAAAGGTGTAGGACTCGGCAAAGTTGACGCTGGTCATTCCGGTGGTGGATGCGGCGGACGCGGCGGTAAAGAGGTTGTCTAACAAACCGACGTGGCCATTGTCCATAAACGGTAAGCAAAGCAATATCCAGCCCAACAGGGTGTAGAGCAAAATGCCCTGTACGATGCTTTGGTGCGGCGACAAACGCAATACAAACAGCGCGTACTTGCGCAGGAATGAGCGGAGCAACTGGATGAAAGCGCGCAACGGATTTGTGGACATAAAGGTATTGTAACATTTTGCGCGGCCGAGGGGGTGCGCAGGGTGCGGCAACTCCAGCCCACCCATGCCGTCATCGCCGCGGAGGTGGCCTGCGAGGGCCCGGGGACATTCTATCCATGTCGTCATTCCCGAAGGTTGTAATCGGGAATCTCAGCCCGTCCATTTCGTCATTCCCGAGGGTCGTAATCGGGAATCCCAGCCCATCCATGCCGTCATTCCCGAAGGTTGTAATCGGGAATCCCAGCCTTATTGTTGTTCGCCGTTTGCCGTTTGCCTTTCCGTCGTTACACAAAACAAGGTCATCCTGAAAAGTTTTAGTTCAGGATCTTCCAGTTTTCCGGTAGTGGTCGTTGCCTTTATGAAATGAACAACGGGGAAAATGGAAGATGCTGAGCAAAAACACCTCAGCACGACACTAATGTGATAAACGGCGAAACGGCACAACAGCACAAC
>CAVDMZ010000042.1:0-9915 GCA_963610115.1 Duodenibacillus sp. | reverse complement strand
CAATAAGGCTGGGATTCCCGATTACGACCCTCGGGAATGACGGCATGGACGGGCTAGAATTGCCGCACCCTGCGCGCCGACCCACTTTCAGCAATGACGGTATGGACGGAACAGCCCCGGGCCCTTGCAGGCCACCCGCGCGGAAATGACGAAGCGGACGGGACACGCCGTTTATAAAATGTCGTCATCCCCGAATGCTTCTATCGGGGATCTCAACCGCTTTCGCCGTGGTGTCGTTTCGCCATTCATAAAATGCTGTCGTGCTGAGGAGTTGTTGCTCAGCATCTTCCATTTTCCCTGTTGTTTATTGAGTGAAGGCAACAACCACTACTAAAAAGAGGAGCCCCTTAAACAGGGGCTCCTCTTGGTAGATCAATCTTTTATTTAACCACCAGCACCGAGCGTCCGTCCTTTTGCTCGCTGTAGGGGTCCGGAATTTGCTCTCCGTCCACCACATACAAAAATTTGTAGGAGCCCGGCGCAATGGCCAGCGTGGTTTCCCAATAGCCGTTCTTTTTGGTTAAGGCGCGCGGTTTGGCCATGGTAAAGCCGCTTACCACCGCCACTTTTTTGCCTTCGCCATAATAGCGGAAAGTAACTTGGCGGAATTTACTTTTGGGATTGGTCTTAATCAAAATGCTTTCTTTCTTTTCGGCCGGCTGTGCAGGGGCTTCTTGGGATGCGGGCTGCGCAGGTTCGGCTTTCTCTTCCGGCTGCGGTGCGGGGGCCGCAATCTCCGGCTCCGCCGCCGGAGCGGGCGCCACTTCCACCACTTCCTCCACCACAGGCACAGAGGACACTTCCTCCACGACGGCCGTTATTTCGGCCGGCTGTGCAGGGGCCAGAAGACGGGCGGAAAGGTTTTTATACAAGAAAAATCCAAACACGCACAAAAACACCACATCTACAATAATTAAAAAGAGCCAAACGTCCTTATTCCCGTTTTGGGCGGGTCGTTTGGCTTCAAATTCGGCCAGTGCGGTCTCTTCCTCTTTCAATTCGTCTGCCATAGGCACCTTTTAAAAAGAGCGGGCGAAGGGAATCGAACCCTCGTCTAGAGCTTGGGAAGCTCCCATTCTACCATTGAACCACGCCCGCAAAAATTATTTCCTGTGCGTGTATATTATAGCAATTATCCGGCTTTTTTTGCAGGGGCTTCTTTTTCTTTATTTATTCTGCCCAAATTGCCGTTGAAGAAAATCCAGCGCGCCGGGGCGGTCCTTTACCTGCCCTTCCACCTGCGCCAAAGCCAACGCCTCTAAAATTTCCCCAATTCGCGGCGAAGGAGGCAAACCCAAGGCCTGCATAACATCCCGTCCGTCCAACAGCCGGGCGGGTTTTATTTTTTTTGGATTGTCAAAATATTTTTTGAGCAGCAGCGTCAGCACCTGCATATGGCGCAAGGTCTTGCCCACATGGGCCGTCTGCTTGGCCTTTTCCAAGCTCATCGGTTTATCCCCGCTTTTAGGCAAAACGCGGCGCAGCTGCGCCTGGGAAATATAGCTGGTGTAATCGGCCCAGCACAAGAGCAACATCGGCAAAGCCGCCGGACCCAAATCGCGGAAAAATTTATACGCCCCCCGGTCGGTAATCACATCGTTGCTGGCCAAATTGCTGGGGCGCAAATGCTCGCCGATCATCGCGCAAATCAAACGGGTGTCCGCCTTACTGTAATGCAAACGCTCCAAAATCCGCCGGGCCATGTGCGCCCCTTTCTGCTCGTGGTAAAAAAAGCGCAAACGGTCGCCCTGCACCTTGGCCGTGGCGGGCTTGGCCACATCGTGCAGTAGCACGGCCATTTTAAATAAGGCCTTGTCCGCCGCCACCGGAGCCAACTTTTTATAATATTTAGGGAAAGCCTTTTTTAAATTTTCCAGCAGCCATTCCTCACGCTGCAAGCACTGCAAGGTATGTTTGAGCACCCCGCCGGGGCCGTAGTAACACTCGGCGCAGCTGCGCTGGGGATCCAGCTCGGGAAACAGGGCCGTCAGCAAGCCCGTTTTTTCCATAAGCAGCACATTTTCATAGGCGCGGGGCGTGCAAAACAACCGCGTGAGCTCCTCTTGCACGCGTTCCCCGGCACTGCGGGTAATTTGTGAAGCGTCCTTTTTAATTTGTCTGAGCACCCCGGGCGCAATGGAAAACTTCAGCTCCGCCGCGTGGCGGAACACGCGCAGCATACGCAAAGGATCCTCCGCAAACGCTTGGGAATGGGTCAGCCGGATTTGCTTGGCGGCCAAGTCCGCCGCGCCGCCCTTTAAATCAACCAGGTGTTTTTTTTGCCAGTTCTTTAGGCGCACGCGGGCCTTTTGCCCCCGCATCGGGAGAACTTGGGCCGTCAGCGGGGCCGTAACCGGGTAGGCCAAGGCATTCAACGTAAAATCCCGCCGCAACAAATCCTCTTTTAAATTTTTACCTTGAAAAGCCGTCAGGTCTATTTGCAGTTTTTCTTTATGCGTCACCAAACGCCACACCCCAAACTGCGCGTCCATTTCAAACGCGGCGGCATGGAGCGCGCGGGCCAAGGCGCGGGCGACGGGCACCACCCGCTCTTTGGGCAAGGCCAAATCAATGTCGCCGCTGGCCTTACGGAGCAATCCGTCCCGCACGGCCCCGCCGACATAATACGCGTCGGGCGCGATTTGGCGCAGGAGCTGGACCAGGGACTTCATGGGATTTACGCCTCTTCGGCGGCAGCTTGTGCCGTGCGTTGTTTCATCTTCGCCACGGCGTCCTCGCGCAATTTGCGTTTGAGCACCTTGCGCAAGCTGTTTTTGGGCAGTTCTTCCACAAATTCAAAATCGCGCGGGCGTTTGTAATTGTCCAAGTTTTGCTTTAAGAATTTGCGGAACTGGTCCTCGGTTAATGGCGCGCCGTCTTGTTTTACGGCATAGCATTTAATAAATTCGCCGCCTTTGCCGTCCGGCACGCCGATGATAGCAGACTCTTCTATTCCCGGGCAAGCGTTGATAATCGCCTCCACCTGCGCGGAAAACACCTTCAGCCACTTGATGATAATCATGTCTTTTTTGCGGTCCTTGATAAAGATAAAGCCGTCGTCATCAATAGAAACAATGTCGCCGGTTTTGAACCAGCCGTCCTCGGTAAAGGCATTTTTGGTGGCTTGGGGGTTGCCAAAATAGCCGCGGAAGACATTGGGGCCTTTGACGCACAGCTCCCCTTCGCAGTTGCGGGGCACCTCGCGCCCTTCGTCGTCCACCACCAAGGTACTGACCGCGGGAATGGCCGGGCCGACGGATTTAATTTTTTGCAATTCCTCGGTGTTGACGCTGACGACCGGGCTGGTCTCGGTCAAGCCATAGCCTTCCAAAATTTTTACGCCAATCTTTTGCTCAAAGCGATCTTTGATTTCCTGCGTCAGCGGAGCCGCGCCGGATACGGCAAAGCGCACATTCTTAAAGGGCCAAAATTGCAGGTATAAGCGTTTAAAACCCTTGGCCTCTTTAGACAGTACCGCCAAAATCTGCGGGACAGCCAAAATGAGCGTTACCTTTTCACTACCCATAGCGGACAGCCAGGTCTTGGCCGGCATCACATTGGCGACAATAACCACCTTTAAATTTAAATACAAGGGGATGACCACGCAGGTCGTCCACGCAAAGGAGTGAAACATCGGTAACAGACACAAGAAGCAATCGTCATCGTTGATTTTAAAAATCTGCGCGCACGAAATCACATTGCTGGCTAAATTTCCGTGGGTAATCATCGCCCCCTTGGGCTGCCCCGTGGTGCCGGAAGTGTAGAGAATAAACGCATCGTCCTCTGTGCGGGCGCACGGACCGGCGGTTTCATCGTGATAGGTAGATTTGTCTATCTGCTCCCAAAATTTTTGCACAAAGGGCTTGTCGGCCGCAGACTCGGGAATAGTGTCGGTAGAGAAGATATACTTCAAATCCGGCAAAGCGGGCTGTGCCTTGAGGTAGTGGCGGATAAACTCGCCTTGGGTTACCACGGCTTTGGCGCCGGAGTTATTTAAGATAAACTGGATTTCCTCCTGCTTGGTAACCATAAAGTTCATAGGGATACACACCGCGCCGATTTTATACAACCCGTAGCTGGCTACCACCACGTCAATGGCGTTGCGGTGGACAATGCCCACACGGTCGCCCTTGCGGATGCCGTGCTCCCAAAACATATCCGCCGCGCGGTCCACCTGCATCAGCAGTTCCAAATACGTTACTTTTTTTCCGCTGGCCGCTTCCACCAAGGCCACCTTTTGCGGAAAGCGGTAAGCACTGTCGCTTAAAGAGGTGTATAAATCTTTTCTGCGTATCATAATTCAGCTCCGGTTTAAAAAATAAAATCTGCCCAAAAGGTCCCTTCTCATATTTTAGCTTAAATCAACCCTGGCGGGGGTCCAAAATATCCCTAAACCCGTCCCCCAACAAATTCCAGCCCAGCACAAACAGGAAGATCGCCCCGCCCGGCACCACGACGGTGTACCAATAAGCAAAGGGGTTCCCCCCGCTGCCCAGTACCCAGTTGCGCGCCATCGCAATCAGTTGGCCCCAATCGGCCGTGCCCGGCTGTGCGCCCAGCCCCAAAAAGGACAAGGAAGCCGCCGTCAGCACAATGTAGCCGATATCCAAACTGGCCACCACCACGGACGGATAAATGGAATTGGGCAAAATGTGGCGCAGCAACAACCGCGGCCCCCGCGCGCCCAAGGCCTTGCTGGCTGTAACAAAATCCCGGCGTTTGACCGACAGCACATCCCCTCGCACCAACCGCGCGTACGAGGGCCACGCCACTGCCGTCAGCGCTATCATCATATGGCGGGTGTCCGGCCCCAGCATGGCCGCAATCACCATGGCCAGCACCAAGGACGGCACGGCAAAGACAATATCGGTAAAGCGCATAATCAGCTCATCTGTTTTCCCGCCGAAATATGCCGCCCCCGCCCCAAAAAACAACCCAATAAGAAAGGCAAAAAAGGTAACCGTAATGCCGATTTTAAACGCCAGGCGCGTACCCCACACCACCCCGTAGTACAAATCGTATTGCTGTTCGGTCGTGCCCAAAAGATGCTGTGCAGACGGCGGCTGCGGGGTTACCTCGTAACTGCTTTGGGGCAGGCGGTAGGGGTCGCGCGGGTTCTGCGCCGGAGCCAGCAGCGGAGCAAACAAGGCCACCGCCGCAAAAAATAAAACCAGCACCAACCCCGTCAAAGAGGCCTTGTTTTGCAAAATGCGTTTGAAGGTCCGGTTAGTCACTGAGCTTGATCCTCGGGTCTATGGCCGTGTACAAAATATCGCAGGCCAAATTACCCAGCACAAACAGCACCGCCACCATGAGCGAAAAGCCCATAATCCCGGCAATGTCTAGCTGTTGGGCCGCCAGCACGCCAAAGCGGCCAATGCCGGGGTAATCAAAAATCGTCTCTACAATGACCGTCCCCCCCAGCAAGCGGATGAATTGAATGCCCGCCAAGGTAATCACGGGGATGACGGCGTTTTTGCCCGCGTGGCGGTACACCACCGCGCGCTCCGGCAGGCCCTTGGCCCGGGCGGTGCGCACATAGTCCTTGCCCAATTCCTCTAACATAGAGGAGCGCATCACGCGCACCATCAGCGCAAAGGAACCGATACACAGCGTAACGGCGGGCAAAACCAAATGGCGCAGCACATCGGCAAAGACGCGCCAGTTGCCGTTGAGCAAACTGTCCGCCAGCAAGAACCCGGTGTAATGGTGAAAGGACGGCAAATGCACAGCCATATCCGTAGCTACCGAATATCCCCCCGGCGGGAACCAACCCAGTTTTCCGTAAAAAAACATCAAAAGCAGCAGCCCCAGCACAAAAATAGGCAGGGAAAATCCGCCCACGGACACCAGCCGGACCAATACATCCTGCCAACGGTCCTTCTTCACGGCGGACAATGCCCCCAGCCAAATGCCGAAAAACAAGACCAGCCCTATCGTTACCACGGCCAACTGCACAGTGGCGGGCAAATAGGCCTTAATGGCCTCGGCCACCGGCATATTGACGCTTTGGCTGTAGCCCAAATCCCCCCGCAGGGCCCCGCCCAACCAGCGGCCGTATTGTTTCAACACAGGATCGCGCAAGCCATATTTTTGGATGACCTCCTCCAGCGCGCCCAGCTGCCGCGGGTCCTTGATATACAAAGACGCGCGCATTTCCGGGCTGAGGCGCTGGGTCAAAAAGAACAACAAAAAGGTTACACCCAGCACCACCAGCGGCAATAAAAGAAGTCTTCTTAAAATATAACGCAGCATACCTTTTCCGGCGGGGTTATTTATAATTTAGCACCACATCCAGCGCAATATCCGCCGCCGCATAAAACTCTTTCAAATCCAAATATTCCTCCACGCTGTGGCAATTTTGCACCCCCAACCCCATATTGGGCATCAGCAGGCCGTGCTGGCAGGTTACATTGGCATCACAGCCGCCGCCGGAAGCCAGGGCCTTCATCGCCACGCCGCGCTTTTGGGCCGCCTGGAGCACATAGCGCACCAGCGGCGTCTTTTTGGGGATGTTCAGCGCGCCATAACGCAGCGGGGTTTGTATGGTAATTTTCGGGCGGAGAGTCTTGCCGTTGGCCTTGCGGACGAAGTCCTTGGCCGCCTTGGCAAAGCAATCCTTCATGTGCTTGATCTGCTTCTGCAATTTTTTGGCGTTGAGGCTGCGCACCTCGCCCTTCAAATACAGCTGCGGCATCACTACATTGGTTGCCTCTCCGCCCTGCACCACGCCAAAATTGCACACGGTTTCTGCGTCCACGCGGCCCAGTTTCATTTGAGAGAGCGCCTTAGCGGCCACCTCCAAGGCGGAAATGCCGTTCTCCGGCGCCACCCCGGCGTGGGAAGCCACCCCTTGGATTTGCACAATAAAATCGCTCACGGCCGGGCCTTGCACCAGCAATTCACAGACGCTCTCGTTATCTAAAATCAACCCTTCGCGGCCTTTGATTTTGCTGTAGTCCAAATTCTTAGCCCCGCCCATACCGCTTTCCTCGTTCAAGGTCAAAATGACCTGCAAGGGGCGGTGCTTTATCTTTTGTTCCTTAAGCACGGTTAAAATTTCTAAAATCACGGCGATGCCTGCCTTGTCGTCCCCGCCCAAAACGGTGGTGCCGTCGGTAACCACGCGGCCGTTTTTAACGCTGGGCTTTACACCGCGGCCCGGGCGAACCGTGTCCATATGCGCAGAAAGCAAAAATGGCTCCTCTCCCGCCGCACCCGGAAGCGTGGCAATAATATTGCCGGGAGCGTCGGAGCCGATTTTTTTGCCGGCCTTGTCGGTCATCACGCGGCAGCCGCGCTTTTTCAGCTCGGCGCAAAGCCACTTGCACAAGGCCCCCTCGTGATAAGACTCGCTGTCTATGCGGACCAAGTTTAAAAAGGTGTCTAACAATCTTTCTTCATTGATGAGACGGTTCATATTTCCTCCAGTTATACGGCGTAACGGCTTTTTTTGTTTTGAAACGGCAAGCGCACACAGGTGCACCAATGCCCCGCGCGGACCTCGCGCAACATCGGCTGGGCCGGGTCGCACACGGACGCTTGGTAATACGGGCAGCGCGGCGCATACGGGCACGCGCAGGCGCTTGCGCGGGCGGGGAGCAGCGTTTGCGCCAACGGCTCTCGCACGGGCTGCTGCGGGTCCGGCACCGGCACGGCAGAGAGCAAGGCCTCTGTGTAGGGGTGCTGTGGATTTTGCAACAATTCCTCGGCCGGGGCCCATTCTAAAATCTGCCCTTGGTACATCACCGCAATACGGTCGCACAAAAAACGCGCCACGGCAAAATCATGCGAAATAAACAACATACTCAGCGCCCGGGCGCGGCTGATTTCTTTCAGTAAATTTAAAATTTGCGCCTGCACGGACACATCCAGTGCAGACACCGGCTCATCCGCCACCAAAATGTGCGGCTGCAAGGCCAAGGCGCGCGCAATGGCAATACGCTGGCGCTGCCCGCCGGAAAATTCATGCGGATAACGGTTTAAATGCGCCGGATCCAAGCCGACGGAGCGCATCAGCTCCTGCAGGGCTTGCCCGCGTGCGGCGCGGTCTGCATACAGGCCGTGAATGTCCCACGGCTCGCTTAAAATCTGGCGCACATTCATACGCGGGTCCAAGCTGGAATACGGGTCTTGGAATACCACCTGCAAACGGCGGCGCAGTTTTTTAAATCCGGCCTTGCTTAAGCGGCGCAGCTCCTGCCCCTCCACCTGCACAGAGCCGCCCTGATAATCCTCCAACCCCAAAATAACCTTAGCCAAAGTGGTCTTGCCGCAGCCCGATTCCCCCACCAAGCCCAAAATTTCCTTTTCTTTAAGCGAAAGCGTAACCCCGCGCAAAATGACCTTTTCGCCCGACGGACCGCTAAACCACCCGCCGCGGCGGTAGGCCTTGCGCAACGCCTTCACTTCCACCGGATCAGGCATGCGTCCTCCTCAGCCAACAGCGGACCTCGTGTCCGTTTTCCTGCGTCAGAGGCGGCATTTGCTGGCGGCATTTTTCAAACGCATGCGGGCAGCGCGGAGCAAAGGGACATCCTGTTTCCGGCTTTCCGGGGGCGGGCGGATATCCCTCTATGGCAGGCAGAACATCCAGCTTTTTTTTAAGCGACACCAAGGAATGCAACAATCCCTGCGTATAGGGGTGCAAGGGGTTTGCAAACAGCACGGGCGCGGGGGCCTTTTCCACACAGCAGCCGCCGTAAAGCACCAAAACTTCGTCGGCCACTTCCGCCACGATAGCCAAATTGTGCGTAATAAACACCGCCGACATGCCGCTTTGACGCTGTAATTTTTTAATCAGGCGCAAGATTTGGGCTTGTATGGTTACGTCCAACGCGGTGGTGGGTTCGTCGGCAATGAGCACCTGCGGACGCAAACACAAGGCCATAGCGATCATGATGCGCTGGCGCTGTCCGCCGGAAAATTGAAAGGGGTATTCGTTCATGCGCTGGCGGGCATTTTCTATGCCTACTTTTTTTAGCAAAGAGACGGCCCGGGCCCGGGCCCGCAACTTGGAAATATTTTCGTGGGCCAAAAGGGTTTCCACCAGCTGTTTGCCCACGGTACGAATGGGGTTAAGGCTGGTCATGGGGTCTTGGAAAATCATGGAAATTTTGGCCCCGCGCAGGCGGCGCAAGGTTTCCGGCGGCAAGGCGGGCAAGTCCTGCCCGTCCAAATAAATATGCCCCCCGGTGATTTGCCCCCCGGGCGGCAGCAGGTTTAAAAGGGATAAGGCGTGAACGGTTTTGCCGCAGCCCGATTCCCCCACCACGGCCAGCACTTGGCCCTTGAGAAGACGGTAGCTGATCCCCCGCAAAACCGGGGTGGTTTCGCCGCCGTTCCGGAAAGCCACCTGCAAATTTTCTACGCTCAATACCGTTTCTTCCCGCGTACCCATGTTAGTATTATACTAATTTCCCTACGCGTATAGAAAAACCCCGAGGCAGAACCGCCCCGGGGGTTTTCATAAAAACAATTACGGTTAGTCGCCGGTCGTTGTCGTTTCCGTGGATCCGTAAACGCAAGACGTACCCGTCAGCTGATCCCAGCCGCAGAAGTCAGCGCACAAGGCTTTGGTTTGCTCGGAGTTATCCAATACCGTGCAGGTAACATCCGTGCTCTGGTACGGCCGGCTCAAGCTGTATTTGTACTGGCTGCTGTTGACGCGGTAAGCCGTGGCCGTTCCAGTGGCAAAAGCACTCGTACCCGTATTGGTTTGGTCCAAGGTAATGGCAAAACCATTGCCGCAAGCATCCGTCGCGCTTGCCGGAGCCGTAACAGCCGTCGTCGGATGTTTTCCAGATTTCAATTTCGTGCAGAACGTCGGTGCCGTCTCAGACGTCGGGGACACGTCCAAACCGCTATACAATTTAGCATAGCTGTTCATCTTCATGTAGCGTCTTTGCTGCGCTT
>CAVDMZ010000041.1:0-10121 GCA_963610115.1 Duodenibacillus sp. | reverse complement strand
GGGCGTAAATTTCAATGCCCGTCTCCAGCAGGTTTTCCGGGTCGGTCAGCACCAAATCGCACTCCCCGCCGCGGAAGAGCGTCTGGTAAATATTCTTAAAGTGCATCCGCACCTGCTCAAAGGTATATTTAAAATTGTCGCGCGTGGTTACATTGATTTTGTGAATGGCGGAGCGCAGGTCTTTTTTGGCTTCGTCCAAATCATTGATTTGCGACTTGAGGAAATTGTGACGCTCGGTCAGCGCGTCGTATTCCTCCGGCGCAGTCATATTCACAGCGCCCATATTTTCAATGCGCTTGCGCATCATTTTGACGCGCTCGTAGTCCACCTGCTTGTCGCCAAAATTCATCTGCGCCTCTTCGGGGGTAATGTTCCAGCTTTCAAACAAGTTATTGACCACCGTGGTGCGCTGGCGGCGGGCATTGGCCAAGGCATTTTCCAAATCGTTTTGCTTGATGTGCAGATCAGACACCTGTTTTTTGTTGGCATTGAGTGCGGTCATTTTCTCGTTGTAATCCTTCTTTAAGGCTTCCAACGATTGGCGCAATTTGTACTCGTCCGTTTCCAACCGGGCCAAGGTATCGCGCTCGGCAGAGAGCTTGGCTTGGGCAGAAAGTTTCTCCTGCGCCAGTGCCTGCAAACGGGCGTTGGCGGACTTGGCCGCCTCGGCGCGTTTGCCCTCGTTTTGCACCAAGGTATTGTATTCAAACTCCGTAGATTTCAAATCCACTTCCACATTGTTTTTTCGGATTTTAAATTCGTACAGCTGCCCGTTTAATTGGCTCAAGCGGCTCTTGGCTTGTTCAGTTTGCTTTTGCAGCTGCGCCTTCTGCGTTTTTAAATCTTCCGTCCGGGTTTTAAGACTCTCTTGCTGCGCCAGCAGATTTTGCAAATCGCCCTGCAGCTTTTGTACGTTTTGCTTTCGCCGTTCCACACGGACCATCAGCTCCTGCTTTTGGGCGGCCGTGCGGGCCAAGGCCTCCTCGGCCTGTTTCAGTTCCCGCTCTTTAGAAGAAAGTTCCCCCTGTACCGCGCCCGCCGCCACGGCGGCTTCCTGGGCGGCCGTGCGCAAAGCGCGTAAGGTTTCCTCGGCCTTTTGCAAGGCTTCATAATTGCCGATGATTTCTTGGGAAAGCCGGTCCTCCTGCGCGGTTTTTTCGTGCAAGGTTTCCTTGACCGCCTCTTCCTCTCCCCAGTAAGCCTCCGGCGCACTCACACCCGGCGCACCCGCAGTAAAGAAGAAGCCGCCTTGCACTGCGCCGTCTTCCGAGGTGCTGTACCCGCCGATGAGACAGGAAATCAAGTTTTCCAGTTCGGCGGCGTACTTGAGCTGCCCTTTCAAACTGCCGGACGTCTCTGTTGCCACCGCCGGTACTTTGTCTAATAAAATAAATTTGCAACGGGCTTTGCCCTGCGCCTTGAGTTTGGCAACGGCGGCTTGGGCGGCGTTTTCGTCTGCACACAGCACCGCGTCTAAATATTTGCCGAAAGCCTCCTCCACGGCCGTAGCCAACTCCGCCGGATATTTTAGCGCCTTGCGCAGTGTCCCCTTGACACCGGGCAAACCGGCCCCGCAAGCGGTTTTCACCCCCACCCAATAAGGGTCGTTTTCGCCCTGGGTACGGATCATTTCCAGTTTGGCATTGAGTGCGGCCTTTTCTGAGCGCACCGCCGAAAGCTGTTCATTGAGCACATTGCGTTTTTGCTGTAAATCCTTGGCTTGCCCTTCTCCTTGGGTGATTTGTTCCCGGGCGGTTTGGGCCGCGTTTTGTTTCTCCGCCAACCGGGCGCGGATTCCCTCCAACGCTTTGCGCACCCCGTCCACGCCGCTGTCTGCTTGGCTGCGTTTTTCCAAGGTAATCAGATCCTCGTTTTCGCGCTGTACATTGGCCTGCTCCAATGCGATTTTGTTTTGGCATTCCATTTGGCTTTGCACCAAACGCATCAAATCACTGCTGGCGCGTTGGATTTGTCCGTCTGCCTCGCGCAGCTGCTGTTCTTGGCGTTGGGAAAGGGAAAATTCCTCATTGTATTGTTTTTGCAACGGAGCCAACTGTCCGTCTAACTCGGCCAACTGGGCCTTGAGTTTGGCAATGGCCGGCTCCAGCTCCTGGATGCGGTTTTGGCCGCGTTGTGCTTCGGTGCCGGAGGCCGCCAGCTGGGCAGTAAATTCGGCGGTTAAATTGTCGCAGTTTTTTATCGCCCCTTCCGACAAACCCACTTGGTATTTGCTGGCGGCGATTTTTTCATTGAAATCCGCCACCTCTTTTTGTTTGTGCGTCAAGTTCAAATCCATAGCGGCGGTTTGCCCCTCTTGGGCGGAAATTTGCGTTTCCAAATCCTTCACGCGCGCCAGCACGGGCTGCAGTGCTTGGCTGTGCGCAGCAATCAGGCCGTCGGCCTCCTTAATAGAGCAAAGCGAAATGGCAATTTCACTTTCCTTCAGTTCCTCGCGGTACTTTTGGTACAGGCGGGCCTTACGCGCTTCGCCGTCCAACTTTTTGATTTGTTCGGCAATCAGCACCACGGTATCGGAAAGGCGGGCCAAGTCCATATCCACGCGCTCCAAACGGCGCAGACATTCCTCGCGCTTGGCCTTATATTTAGAAACGCCCGCCACCTCTTCAAACATTTCGCGGCGCTGTTCCGGCGTGGCAGAAAGCACGCTCTCCACACCGCCCTGGTCAATAATCGCGTAGCCCTCCCCGCCGATTCCCGTGTCTAAAAACAGATCACGGATGTCGCGCAGGCGGCATTGTACTTTATTTAAATAGTATTCGCTTTCCCCGGAGCGGAAAATTTTACGGCTGACGGTAATCTCATTAAAATCTAGCGGCAAGTTGCGCGTGGAGTTATCAAACACCATACTCACCTGTGCCATATTCAGCGGCGCGCGTTTGGCCGTGCCGTTAAAAATAATATCCACCATAGAGGCCGAGCGCAAGGCCTTCCAGCTCATTTCGCCGATGGTCCAACGTACCGAGTCAATGACATTGGACTTGCCGCATCCGTTGGGCCCCACCACGCAGGTGATACCGGGCTCAAAGTCCAAACGCATTTTATCGGCAAAGGATTTAAAACCGACGATTTCTATGGCTTTTAAATACATGATGTACCGTCCTCTACTATACAGGGGATATATAATGTATTATAACATTATCGGCGCGGGTCAGGCCGTAAAAGTCATTCTTACGCGTACGAAAACCGCCCCGGATTTTGCGCGCCGGGGCCGCTTTTTTGCCCCGCCGACTAAAAAAACACTTGCAAAAGCGGATAATATTTATTAGACTTTTTCGGTAAGGGCATTGGAGCCCCGCCGCTGGTACGGTCCTTGCCGAAAAGCGGACGGAAGATTTTTTTAATAAATAAATCCGAGCCCTGCAGACATATGTGCCCGAAAAGGAGGAAGACTCAAATGGCTGAAAAAGTACTTAAAATTGGCGTAGAACGGGAAGACGGTTTCTTGTACTACATTGACAAAGACGGCGACGTGGCCCGTGTGCAAATGGCCCGCGGCGGCAAAAAAGGCGGCAAGCCCAAAAAAGTAGAAAAAACTGGCATCAAAAAAGAAAAGGGATATCTGTATTTCTTGGATAAGAAAGGCGATATCTCCAGAGCCAAAATGGTCAATGCCAAATAATTTAACGCCCCGCGCAAGCGGGGCGCTTTTTTGGGATATATCTAAAAGAACACAGCCCAGCGGTGCCTGTTCCATTTTTTCCAAAAAGAAGGTTTGATAAAAAATACGGGGTGTTTGACCCAGTAAGCCCACAGGCTAGATAATTTTTGCTGTAGGGATAGTCTTTCTAGTGGCACCCCTAGCAGGGCCATATATTGCCGGAAAATTTGCGTATACGGAGGATAAAATTCCTCTTTCCACGGCTTTTTAGCTGTAGCAAAATGTACCACCTTCGGGGCACGCATGGCGTGTATCCATTCACTTTGGGCCTTGCGCCTTAGCAACTGTTCTTCCGATAAATGGAAACAAACATCCCACTCTGGGGGCAAAACCCCCACATGCCCGTGTAAGGCAAAATTCAAAACGTCCTGATCTTCAAATCGTATGGGATAGAGAGGAGCGGCAACATAGTGTTCACAGCATTTTTGCGCCCCTATTTCCCGCCAACGCACTAAGTCAACAACCAACAAACCGCTACCGATGTATGGATCTTGCGGCCAAGGGAATAGAAACTGGCCCTCTTTGCGTAGGAGAGCAATCCCCCAATCCTCCACTCCTACCACCGCTTTGCCTTGCAAATTCCAACACGCCAAAGGGCGCAGGGAGGAAAAGACCAAAAGATCGCAATCTAAGTATACTACCTTTTTTACTGATTGAGGCAAAAGCGTCCCCAACGCCAAACGGGCATAAGCGGCATGAGATAAGTGTGCATTGAGGAGTGGAGCACCGTGCATAAAATCGGACGGCAAATCTATAAAGTAGATCTCTTCTGCAGGGAACAAGGAAACAAACCAGTGACGGACTTTTTGGGAAATCCCCTCAGAAATAATCCATACACAAAAAGAGTCTCCCCTCGCACGGGAGCATAAGGCAGAATAGAGCGCCACTGCCGCATAACGGATATAATTTTCATCGCAAGCGAAGCAGAGATGGATTTTCTTCATCTAAACACCTTTCCCCAAAAATAAAATCTCCTGGTTTGCGCAGTGCCAGCCATAAGCAAAAAACTTCTGACACGTAAGCGTCCGTACCAAGAGCAGAAGGCTTTGTCTCTTCGCAAGTAAGCCAAGGCCCGCCCAAATAGAAGTTCATACTTTTTCTGTTTTTCACGCGGCAATTTGCGAAAACGGCACAGGTCTCCAATAACATAGCACAACAACTGATCCACCACACAAGGAGTAAACATTCCCCGCCGGGCCAATTCATCACATAAATACAAACGGTTATGTAAAGCGCCGGCGTACATTTTTTCTGCACATGAAGTAATACTTTGTGAAACTTCCCGCCGGTAAAAATACAAGGACATAGTTACCGTGGCCACGCGGGGAGCAAGAACAAAAGCCAATGCACTAAAAGCGTTGTCCTCTGCTACTTGGCCTGTCAAAAAACGGATTTTTTCTTTTCTTATCCACTCCAACAAATACAACTTGCCCCATACAACCGAATCATAATACCCAGCCCGCAATCGGGCAAGCACCTGATGGCCCACCCGTTTGAAAAACGCCTGGGAACAAAACGGTTCTTGCCAAGTCCGTGTAGTTTGATTGTATTCCTTGAAAAAACAGCGGGTCAGTTGGGCCCCGGTTTCTTCGGCAGTTTCATAAAGTTTCTGCAAAAAATCCGGAGAAACCCAATCATCTGCATCCACGAAACAAACATATTTTCCACAAGCCGTTTCCAGAAGACGGTTTCGTGTCACGGCGACGCCCTGATTACGCTGATGAAGCACTTGCAAACGTGGTTCCTGCAAAGCAAACGCCTTTAAGCAGGATAGGGTGCCGTCCGTGGACCCGTCATCTACACATACAATCTCATAATCAGAAAAACTTTGTGCAGACAAAGATTGCAAACATTTGGGTAGAAATCGCTCTGCATTGTAAACAGGAATAAGGACAGAGATTTTGGGAACCATATTTCCTCCTCGGAATCGGCGGAGGAAACAAAAAACGGCCGCCTGCTCCGAGCCGATTCAGGTACCCAGAAACAAACAGCCGTGGCCGTCTGCCCCAAAGGGCAAACAGCTCTCAGCGGCAGAAGCACGGGTAATTAGGCCGCGCTCCTGCCGCTTAAGACGACTGTTTTTGGACTGAATCGGACCGCATACACGGCACTCCCGTTCCTCACGGGATTCCAAAAACAGATAAATTTTAAAGGCCAAAGGCCTTTTTACTACCCCTCTATATTAGCAAATTTAAAGTGCAAAATAGCGAGGTCAAATGCCACGACTTTCCCCAACCCGACCTAAAATAAGCTATAATATATGTACTTAAAAGGAAGGCTCATCCTTGCGCTCCCTGGTGGAGCAAGAGGCGGAGCCATTAAGTGAAAAACATGTACGCAATCATTGAAACTGGTGGAAAACAGTACTGGGTGAAACCCGGTCAAGATCTGCAGGTTGAAAAGCTGGAAGCGGAAGTCGGCGCTAACGTAGAGCTGAAAGTGCTCTGGGCCGCCTCCGAAGAAGGTACCTCTGCAGATACCAAGGCGGACCACAAGAACGCCAAGGTCACCGCTCAAGTGGTCAAACATTTGAGAGGTCCGAAAATCCTGGTCTTCAAAAGAAGACCCAAAAAAGGCTACGAGAGAACCCGCGGCCACAGACAGGATTTAACGCAAATCAAAATCACCGACATTACGCTCGGCTAATCTCAGAGAGGATAAACTATGGCACATACTAAAGCACAAGGTTCTTCCTCCAACGGAAGAGACAGCCACGGCCAGCGCTTGGGCGTCAAACGTTTTGGCTCCCAATTCGTGCGCGCCGGTGAAATCATCGTCCGCCAGAAAGGCACCAAGTTCCTGCCGGGCACGAACGTAACCCGCGCCAGCGACGACAGCCTTTTTGCCCGCGTGGACGGCATTGTCACGTTTGAATGGGCTTACAAAGGCAAAAAACAGATTTCCGTCTATCCTAAAGAGACCACGGAAACCAAAGCCCCGGCCAAAAAGGCGGCTGCTCCCAAAGCAGCCCCGAAAGCTAAAAAACCCGCCGCCGCAAAAACGGCTGCTAAAAAAGCTCCGGCCAAAGCCAAAAAAACGCAAGACAAATAAGCGTCTTTGTTTTGAAGCGGCGGGGGCAACACCCCGCCGCTTTTTTTGCCTACTGCTTTTTACTGCGCGCATAAAAAGCGCGCTTTTGCTAGAATATGAAAGACAAGACGTTACCCGTCAAACAAGATGAATGGACCTACACCGCCACCAAAACGGCGGCGCGGCAAAAAATAAAACGCGCCCGCAGTAAGGCCAAACGGGCTTTGTCCAAGCGGCTGCTCCAAACGCAAACCGACGCGGAGCAGAATTAGCCGCGGGCCAGACTTTTTTAAAAGGATTTGTTTATGCAATCAGGCAGCTTTTTAGACCACGTTAAAATCTATGTTACCGCCGGAAAAGGCGGGGACGGATGTATGTCGTTTCGCCGGGAAAAATTCATTGAATTTGGCGGCCCCAACGGCGGCTGCGGCGGCAAGGGCGGTGATGTAATCATCCAGGCGGAAAGCAACCTGACTACCCTGCTGGAGCTGGCCTACAACCCGCACCTTGAAGCGACAAACGGCGAAAAGGGCGGCACATACAACAAAACCGGCCGGGGCGGAGCGGATAAAATCGTGCGCGTGCCGCTGGGCACACTGATTTATAAAGACGGACAACTCTTAGGCGATATGACCCGCCAAGGCCAACAGCTCCTCGTGGCGCGCGGCGGCATGGGCGGACGCGGCAACCAATCTTTCAAAACGCGCAACAATACCTGCCCGCACTTTGCCGAGCTGGGGCAGCCCGGGGAGGAAGCCACCTTAATTTTGGAGTTAAAGGTATTGGCCGACTTGGGGCTGGTGGGCTTTCCCAATGCAGGCAAGAGCACCTTTCTGACGGCCATTTCCAGCGCGCGGCCCAAGGTGGCCGATTATCCCTTTACCACGCTTAACCCCCATTTGGGCATAACCCTGCACAAGGGGACCTCTTTTGCCACGGCCGATATTCCGGGCATTATTGAGGGCGCCAGCGAGGGCAAGGGGCTAGGCCACCAATTTTTAAAACACATTGAGCGCACCCGCGTGCTGCTGCATTTGGTGGACCCGGAGGGCTTTGAAGGTATGGACGCGGTGGAATCGGTAAAAGTCATTGACCAGGAATTAAAACAATTTGACAAAGAACTGGCTAAAAAGCCGCGCATCCTCGTGGTCAATAAGGCCGACTTGCCCTCGGCACAAAAAGCGTATGAACAAATCAAAAAAAAATACAAAAAGCACACCGTCCTGCTGATGTCCGCCGCGACGGGACAAGGCATAAAACAAGTTTTAGACGAAGTGGTTCAAATTCTCTCCGTTACGCCCGTGCCGGTTATTCCCCCGCAAGAGCCGCAAACGGCCCTGCACAAAGTGGAGCCGATTTTCAGCTTACACCGCGATGAGGAAGGCGTCTTGCATATTACAGGCAAAAAGATAGATGAGTTTATCGCCATGACCAACTTTACCCAAGCCGAAGCGGTCGCGCGCTTACGCGGAATCTTCAAAAAAATCGGGTTGGAAAAAGCCCTGCTCAAGGCGGGCGTGCAGGACGGCGAGCCGCTGGTGGCCGGCGGGCGGGAATTTGAATGGAACGGCAGTCTGGATAATGAAGCGCCGGAAAATCCCGAGCATACCGGCTACAAACGCCGCGAAACCAAAGCCGAACGTTTGGCCAAACGGGCCGAACGCCGCAAAAGTAAACGTGAAGGGCAATAGCCCGCGCGCACTTTTTTACCAAGCCGCCCTGCGGGGCGGCTTTCTTGTATAAAAATTCCGGCTCCGCTGGGGTTTTTATTTAGATTTTTCGCCGGAGGAGTTGGCCGCGCGCACCGCTTGGAGAATGGCGCGGTGATCGCGGCGGGTTTTGGTTATATAGTGGGGGTAAGCGTCCCGGCGGTCCAATTTATAGTAATCACTGCCCATGACGCTTTCCATAAACGAAGTTAAATCCGGGTCAAACACTGCAAACATAAAATAATTCTGCTCCCCCTGCCCCGGTGCCCGCACGCCCAAATAGGCAGAAATAATCCCCGCCAGTTCCCCGGTGTTGGTCATCACGCCCGAGCCGCTCATCCCCTGCTTCACCCCAAAATTTTGGGTATAGGCAAACCCCAATTCTTTGACGTAATCGGTCGGGTTAGGATTGTGTAAAATCTTTCTTTCTCCGTCAAAAATGGAAATGACCGACAGCGTGCGGTCTATGCGGCAGGTCCGCCCGTCAAACACCAAAAGCGGCGGCAGCTGCGGGCGCAGTACCCGGTTAAATTCCCGCTGTGCTTGCGGATGTTGTTTCAAGTAGGCGTTAAAGGTCGCGCGGGAAATGGCAACATTCTGCTCTTTGCCCCGGCGGTAGTAGGTGGACGGGACGCGCTCCAAATCCGCCCTAAATAGTGCAAAATCGTGCGTCACAGGCTTTTTAGGGTCATACTGGGGATGGACAAAGACCTGCGGATTTTTAGGCGTATGGCGCACTTGCGAAAGGACGGAAACCGGCTGGTCCAGCAAATCCATACGCAGTATGCAGCCTTGCGCACAGGCCTCCGCCACACAATGTGCCGCCGTGGCAAACCATTTTTTACCCACACGGGTGGCTTGGCACTTTTTGGTATCGCGGCCCGGTTGCAAAATGTAATATTCAAAGGTATGCCAAAAATCCTCTTTTTGGGTGTGGCTGTCCTCATTAACCACCGACAGCACACTCACTTGGGCCGCCAACGGCCCGCACCAGAGACACAAGACCAAAAGCAAGCAGACTATTTGACGCGCAAAGGATTTCATTATTTTATTTTTTAAAATTAAAGAACGCCTTGCCAAGGGTCCTTGGACCTAGACAGCCGTGGGACCTGACAATCCTCCGCGCAAAAACCGAAAATTCTACAAATCCAAAGAATAATACTGCCTACCGTTGCCGCCTATACGGCTTTTCTTTCCCAAAGAAGCGCAAATCTGTTCTGAGGCTTGGCTAGTAAAAGAGTAACATTCTTTACGGTCAGGGCAAAAATCAAAAACTACCCAATCTTCTTCCCCATAAGTTTTAACCTGGGCGAACACACACGGGGCACCTTCAGGCAACCGAAAATATCCAATCGGCGTTCCGTAATAATCAACCCAACTGTCTCCTGCTTCCTTAGAAGTGTAGGGTATGCCAATATCTAACGCATCTAAATCCGTCGCGTATTCCTCATTAGCTAAAAAGGACCGCTGACGCGCCTCTATAATACTGCGCAGGAGAGGCAGCGCCTTGACTACCCGTGTTCTGCCCACTGCCTTTTGATATTGCGGCAAGGCAATAGCGGAGAGTATGCCGATGATAAGGACCACGACCAAGAGTTCAATCAGCGTAAAGCCGCGCAAATATCCTCTGCCCGCGTCATTCCCAAAAGTCGTAATCGGGAATCTCGTCGTTTTCTCATAAGGTTGAGATCCCCGAGCGCTGC
>CAVDMZ010000040.1:8796-10585 GCA_963610115.1 Duodenibacillus sp. | reverse complement strand
CGGCAAGTTCCGTCTATGCCGTCATTCCCGAAGGTTGTAATCGGGAATCCCAGCCTTATTGGTTTTTTGCTTTTTTTCTTTTTGTCGTCGTAGAAGTTGGCTCCCCTTTTTAAAACGCTTGACTAATGTTTTTTTTTTGCTAAATTTTGATTGCAGGGAAAATTTAATGAAAAAGGGAGGTAAGTATGAAAAACCGTTGTACGGGCCGTTTAGGCGGCTTTACGCTCATTGAACTTTTAGTCGTTGTCCTCATTATCGGCATATTGGCCGCGGTGGCCCTTCCCCAGTACGAAGCCGCGGTTCAAAGAGCACGTTTCAGCGAGGTGCTTACCCGCGCTAAAACCTTTAAGAATGCGGTGGAACTCTACTGGGTAGAACATGGCGTTTTCCAAGAGGACATAAAACTGCCGGAAATCTACCCCGATATCTTGGCTGGATTAAAACAAGATGAGGACTACTCCTCCGCCTGGGTTTCTAAACATTTTAGATACTCTCTTGGTCGTAATTTTTATGGGTGTTATTTTTGGTCAGCGAGCTCTTTGGACTGGGACAGTGGTGACAATCCCTCCCGCGGAGCAGTGTTATTGACAAGTGAATACCGAAACGGAAATTGGCGGAATCACTGTTATTATTGTGATTCTGTGGGCAAGCAGCTTTGTGTTTTGTGGGATCCCTCCGCTGAACTAGAAGAAGGGCTATGCGGCCGCGACGCATAAGAAGCGAATTTGTTTTTCAGATAAAAAAGAAACTCCCCGGGCGCAATAGCCAACCGGGGAGTTTTTCGTTTAAATTTTATTTGCTGAGTGCGGTTAAATGCTCCGCTAATTTTTTGAAGGCTTGGCCGCGGTGGCTGACGGCGTTTTTTTCCGCATCGGTCATTTCGGCCAAGGTCTTGTTCGTGCCCGCCACGATAAACAGCGGGTCATAACCAAAGCCGTTTTCACCGCGGTAGCCAAAACCGATAAAGCCGTCTAAGCTGCCTTCAAAGTGTTCCACCCGGCCTTGCGGCGTAGCCAAGCAGGCCACGGTATGAAAGCGGGCCGCGCGTTTGCCCAAAAACAACCCTTCCAACTCATTGAGCAGTTTGCGGTTGTTGTCATCGGCGTCGGCGTTTTCGCCTGCGTAGCGGGCGGTGTGCACGCCGGGGCGTCCGTCTAAAAATTCCACTTCCATGCCCGTGTCGTCTGATATGGCCGGCAAACCCGATTCCTTGGCAGCGTAAACGGCCTTTACCTCCGCATTTTCTTGCAGGGTGGTGCCATTCTCCGGCGGCAATTTCAGGCCGCCGATGTCCGCCAGGCTGAGATATTCTATATTCTCCCCCGTCTGGGTGCGGCGGGGGAGAATTTCGGTAATCTCTTTGAATTTATGCGGGTTACCCGTAGCAACCAAAATCTTCATAAATTTATTTTACGGTCATTTGCGCGGCTTGGGCCACCAAGTTTAACGCCACTTGATAGGCTTTGAACATATCCTCTTCGCTGAGCCACTCGGTAAAGTTGTGCGGGTTGTTCTGCCCGGTAAACACCGTGTATCCGCCAAAGCCGTGCTTGGCCATAATCATGGCCGAGGTGGTGCCGGCGCGCTCTTTTTTGTAATTGGGTTTCACGCCCGCATCCTTAAGCGCCTTGTCAATCATCTGCAAGGCTTCGGCCTTGACGCCGTTGGCCACGTTTTCGTATTGTTTGACGGCCTGCACCTCAATTTCTACGCCAAATTTCCACTCGGCGTATTTAACGGCGCGGTTGACGCGTTTTAGCCAGCGTTTGCCGTCCTTTTGGTTAAAGTA
>CAVDMZ010000040.1:0-8786 GCA_963610115.1 Duodenibacillus sp. | reverse complement strand
GGAAATCTACGGAGTGGGTGTTGGATTGCGCATCATAAGAGATATGGTGCGGCTCAATGTAGCCCTGTTCTCCTTCGCTGTGGTTGGGCAAGTTGTGTTTGCGGGCGACCATGCGGGTAACCAAAGCAATCGGGTCGGCCGAGTTGCGGTAGCCGTTTTCCTTGGCGTAGGATTGGTGCCCGTTGACGCCCTTGGCGGTTACTACAACGCGGTCAGCTGAGAAGTTGGCCACGATCACTTCCCCGTCGCATCCGCCGTCAAAATCAAAGGCGTAATCCGGGTGGTAATAGTTCAAATCCAAACGCTCGGCACTGCGGCCCACATCTTCGTTGGGGGTAATAACCAGTTGGATTTGCCCGTGCGGCATTTCCGGGTTTTCGGCCAAAGTTTTTAGCAGCGTCACCACAATGGTTACACCGGCTTTGTCGTCGGCGCCCAGCATGGTCGTGCCGTCTGAGGTAACGAGGGTCTTGCCCAGCATTTTTTGCAAATAGGGATCCGTTTCAAAATTAATGACGTGCCCATTTTTAAGCGCAATGGGTTTTCCGTCGTAATTTTTAATTACTTGCGGTTTGATGCCATAGCCGATAATGTCGGGCGTGGTGTCATAATGGGCACTAATCCCCAACACCGGAGCTTTGTGGTTCTTTAAGTTGGAGGGGATATTCACATAAATGTATTTATCCTTAGACAAGTAGGTCGGAAAACCAAAGGCTTGAATATCTTTGTAAAGGATTTGGGCCATTTCCTCTTGGCCGGGGGTCATCCATTCGGCGTCATTATCGCTTTGGCTGGCTACTTTGGCATATTCCACAAAACGCGGTAGCATCCCGGCGCGGTATTTATCGGCCAAGGTGCCTTGTGCAAAAACACCCGTAGCGCAAAGCAATAAGGCCAATAATACGGATACAGCTTTATTTTTTTTCATTGTGCTCTCCTGTAAATCAAAAAGGGGGCATAAAATCTATGCCTTTCTTTTTACTATTTTATGAATCCCGCAGCTGCGGCACAAGGGCCAAAGGACCTACAAAAAGGGTAGGCCTGAAAAAGCCCCGCCAAGGGCGGGGCCAAAGGGGTACGGGTTCGGGCGGCTAGAGCGTACTGCACGTGAGCAGCGTGCGCAGGGCGGCTTCCATAATATATATGTCGGCGTATTCCAGCGGCGTCCCCGGGTTAAACACGCCGCAGAAGAGCTCTATGCTGGGCAAGCCTTGGGCGGTCAGGTCTGCGGCCAGGTTTTGGCTGCGCAGGGACACCGCCTTAAACGGGATTTCCTCTTGGCGCAGGGCCGCTTGCAGGCTGCCCAGCAAAGCCGGGGGCCGTTGGTTTGGCTGAGCGGTAAATTCCCCATGAAACTGCAGGGTGGCTTGTTTGATTTTTGGGTTAAGCGCCTTGACGGTTTGAAACGCTTGTTGCACTTGGGCGGTGAGCTGTTGCATTTCCTGCGCGTCAAAGGCGCGCACGATGCCGCGCACGGTGCTGACATGGCCGCGGGTCTCTAAATCCGTTACCCATACAAAGCCCCGGCGGCCGGAGGTGTTTTCCGGGCGGCTTTGGCGGGGCAAGAGGGTTTGAAAGTCCGCCGCCATCAGCAAATTGTCTGCAAAGGACGAACCCATGGCCCGCCCCGGATCGGGGCTGCGGTCCCCTTCAAACACGGCTTGAAAGGCTTGCCCGGAAAAGGTTTCCGTGGTAACTTCCCCTAAATTTCCTCCGTTGAGCAGGTAGGCGTAATCAGCCTGCACCGGGGCGGCCGTTTGGGGGGCTTGTACAAAAAAGAGATAAATGGGTCCGTGTGCAATGGCCGGATGCCCCAGCAGATAATCGGCCAACGTCAGCAAAACGGCCGCTCCGGCCCGTCCGTCTGCATTGGGCGTGAGGAGCAGGTCGTGGCCGTGCGCCTGTAAAAGTTGTGGATTCGCGTATTCGCTCAGGCGCAAATTCTGCGTCTTATCCACCCACAGGTCGCCGCCGTTATATTTGGCTTGCAGGAGGACCCCGGCCTTTGGGCGCGGCGGAAGGAAAGCCCCCAAGGCCAGTGTGGGGACGGTTTGTTTTGTGGTGGCGGGGAGCAGCGCGGAGACGGATCCGTCCGCCCCGCTCTTTACCTCTTGCGCCCCCAGATTTTTGAGTTCCTTGGCCAGCTGCTTGGCCAGTGCCGTACGCCCTTTGGCGGTGTCGGTGGGCAGCGGCGCATACTTTTGCAAGCGTTGCAATAGCTCTGCTTGGGCGGTTTGCTTATCATAGCGCAAGACCGCTTTCCAGGAAGCCGCCTGCGCCCAAACGGGAACGGCCAGCCCCAGCAGGAAGAACGGTACCAAAATTTTACGCATATTCCCTCCTAAAAGAAAAAATCCCCGCCGGCAGGTATTTTGCCAACGGGGAAAAGGCGTCTTAGGCCAAGTCTGCCAACGCGGCCTGCGCCTGCGCCAGCAAGGTTTGCGCGGCGGCGAGCTCGGCCCGGGTCTTGTCAATTTGCTCTTGCGGGGCGTGCTTGATAAAGTTCTCTTGGCTCAGACGGGCCTGCCGGGAGGCGATATTCGCCTGCGCGGCGGCGATGTCTTTTTCCAAGCGTTTCTTTTCTTTATCAAAATCAATCAGCCCGGTCAGCGGCACATACACCGCCACGCGGCCGAAAGTGGCCGTCGCGGTCTGTTTGGGCTTTTGCTCCTTGACGCCGATTTGCAGCCGGTCCAATTTAGCCATCAGGCAAATGTAATCGGCGTATGGGCGCAGGAGGGCCAGATCCGCCTCCTCTTGGGCCGACAGTATGGCATGGATTTTTAAGCCCGGCGGCACGTTAAATTGCGACCGGATGGTGCGGATTTCTTTGGTAACGCCTTGGATGACTTCCATTTTCTTTACGGCGTCCGTGTCTACCCAAGCCGCGTCAAATTCGGGATAGGCTTGTTGGAGCAGAAACTCCGCCTTTTCGCCCACAAACGGGCGCAGACTTTCGGCAATCTCCTCGGTAATAAACGGAATAAGCGGGTGCAGGGCCTTGAGCGTGCCATAGAGAATATGGACACACAGCGCCATGACGTATTCTTTTTCCCCGGTTTGGAAGCGTTGCTTGGCCAGCTCAATGTACCAGTCGCAGAAATCGCCCCATAGGAAGTGATACAGTGCACCTGCCGTCAAGGCCAGGTTGTATTTTTCAATGCCTTCGCGGGCGGTTTTTATGGCATGGGTGTAGCGGTCCAAAATCCAGCGGTCAGCCAGTTCCTTGGCTTGCTTAGGCATAGGCAGGGGACCTTTAATCCCTTCCATATTCATCAAGATAAAGCGCGAGGCATTGTAAATTTTGTTGCAGAAATTGCGCGCGCCGGTAATGCTTTCCTCCGCGTAGGGGATGTCTTTGCCGGGCACGGCCTGCATCAACAGCGAAAAACGCACCGCGTCCGTACCGTATTTGGCAGTCATATCCAGCGGGTCAATGACATTGCCCAGCGATTTGGACATTTTTTTACCGCGTTTGTCGCGCACGATACCGTTTAAAAAGACATCCTTAAACGGCAGCTTGCCTCTAAATTCCAGCCCCATCATCACCATGCGGGCCACCCACAGGTATAAAATCTCATACCCGGTAACCATGGAGGTGGTGGGATAAAAATAGTTTAATTCCTCGGTTTCGTCCGGCCAGCCGAATACGCTCATCGGCCACAGCGCAGAAGAGAACCATGTATCCAGCACATCGGGATCTTGCACCCAATCGTGCCCGCCGCAATGGGGGCATTTTTCCGGTTTACCGTAAGAAACCACCGGCTGCGCGCCGTCTTCAAAAGACACTTTGGTCAGCTGTTCATGGCCTTGTTTGTCGGTGGTAAAAGTGAGGCCTTTTTCGCTGCAGTGGCGGCAGTACCACACCGGGATGCGATGCCCCCACCAAATTTGGCGGGAAATGCACCAGTCTTGGATGTTCTTTAGCCAATTGATAAACGGCGTTTTCCAGCTGGCGGGGTGAAATTGCAGCTCGCCCGATTCCGCCGCGGCCAAAGCCGGGGCGGCCAGTTTGTCCATTTTGACGAACCATTGTTCGCTCAAATACGGCTCAATGGCGTTGTGGCAGCGGTAGCAGGTGGAGACGGCGTTGTTGTATTTTTCTTCTTTAACCAGCAGCCCGGCCGTTTCCAAATCCTGCACGGTTTCCTTGCGGCAAAGGTCGCGGTCCATGCCCAAGTATTTTTCGGGGCAGTTAATCATCTTGCCTTTGTCATTGATAACGGTTCTGACTTCTAAATGGTGGCGTTGGCCCACCTCATAGTCGGTGGCGTCGTGGGCGGGGGTAATTTTTAACGCTCCGGTGCCAAATTCCATTTCCACCGCCTCATCGGCAATGACGGGGATAGCACGTCCGGTCAGCGGGATGAGGACCTTTTGGCCCACTAAATTTTTGTAGCGTTCATCTTTGGGGTTGACGGCAATGGCCGCATCGGCAAAAATGGTTTCCGGGCGGGTGGTGGCGATGACTACGCCGTCGGAGCCGTCGGCCCCTTTGTAGCGCAGGTGCCACAGCTTGCCCGCGTGTTGCTCGTGCTCCACCTCAATATCAGACAAGGCCGTAGAGCAGCGCACGCACCAGTTGATTAAGCGTTTGCCGCGGTAAATGTAGCCCTTTTCCCACAAGCGTTTGAAGCAGGCGTAGACGGATTTGGCGCGCTGCTCGTCCATGGTGAAGCGGATGTTTTCCTTGGACAGATCCAAGCTCCAGCCCATTTTTTTAAATTGGTTGAAGATGGCGTTTCCGCATTCATTGTACCAATCCCACACAGTTTGTACAAATTTTTCACGTCCTAAATCGTGGCGGGAGAGATGTTGTTCTTTAGAAAGTTTTTTCTCAAGGACGTTTTGCGTGGCGATGCCGCCGTGGTCCGTGCCGGGCACCCAATAGGCCTCTTGCCCAAACATGCGGTGGGCGCGGATGAGCGCGTCTTGCAGGGTGTCGTTGAGGGCGTGCCCCATATGCAGGGCCCCCGTGATGTTGGGCGGCGGAATAACGATGACAAAGGGTTTTTTGTTTTTATCTACTTTGGCGGCAAAGAGTTTGGCTTTTTGCCATTTTTCTACGAGTTTGCTTTCTACTTCTTGCGGTTCATACGCTTTGGGCAGCATGGTGTTTGTCCTTCGGTTTTGAATTTGCGTGATGTACCTTCACGCGTAACCTATATACATTCTAGCAATTTGCGGCCCGCGCGCGCCGCCGGTTTCGGCATGGGTAAACACAAAACGCCAAAAGCTGAGGTTTAGCGCCAACATAAAATACAGGGCCAATAGGGCGGTTAAACGGTGCGAAGATAAATTGTATTTTTTGCAGAAGATTTGAATAATTTTTTTCACAGGGGGCCTTTTTAAAAAATCTACTTATAAATTTTATCATATCTTGTAATCTGCTTATCGGGTGGCAAAAAGGCGCCAATTATGCCACAATATACATATGGAAAAACAAATTTTGGAAGCCGAAGTAGTTCAGCAGCACAGCCGCCCCGTCGGCCCGGCCCGCGTGCAAGAGGAGTCTGCGGCATCGCCAAGGGCGCGGGCGGGGTTTTTTGCCGGGTTTGTGGCGCTTTCGTTTAGTGTGATTATGCTGTTGCTGGCCGCCGTGGTGACGGTATTTATTATTTTCCCGCTGATGCTGTTGGGGCGGGCCTTGGGAATGCAGGTCAAAACCTTCCGCAAATAGAGAAATTTCCTCGTACTTCTAGAGAAAAATTTTTAAAACAGGTTTCAATTTGGTATAATTTATTTGCTTTCCCAGACCCCTTTTGGAGAGGTGGCCGAGTGGTTTAAGGCACAGTCCTGGAAAGACTGCATACGGGAAACCGTATCGAGAGTTCGAATCTCTCCCTCTCCGTGGAAATTTAAGACCCCGCTTAAGCGGGGTTTTTAATTTCCACGGAAATGATGGGTGCGACACCAACTGCTTGGTGTCGCAGAGATTCGAAAGGCGGAGCGATGTTTTTGTTTGCGCGCGTAAAAGTTACCTCTGCGCGCAAGGCAAAAACCGCGAGCCCGGACTGCAGGCCTTTTGCGTCAGCAAAAGGACCGGAAGGAGTATCTCTCCCTCTCCGTTTTTTTCTTCCAAAAATGCGTTTATTCGTTGTTGCTCGCTTGGTCGGATACCTCCGCGCTGCCGCGCGTGTGCCTACAGTATCCCTCCCGCGCTCACGCCTAGAATAAACGCATTTTTGTTTGAAAAAATCCGCGGCCCTTTATCTCCGCCCTTTTCAGTATACGCTCAGTCGCCGTCGCCTAGAAAGAAACTGTTTTTCTTTGAAAAAATCCGCAAGTTTTTACTTTATTAAAAAGCCCTCGCGTTTGGCGGGGGCTTGAGTTTCTACTTGATTATTTTAAGCATTGGGTTGCAGGGGAAGCCTATTTCCTGCCTGGTTTTCCCCGCGGGCCCAAAAGGCGCAGAGTGCCGAGGACAAAGCGCACAGCACAAAGGTAATCCCGGTGGACCAAAGCATATTGCCCAGTCCCACCAGCGGGGACACAATACTCCCAAACAAAAAGCCGCTGGCCCCCAGCAGGGCAGAGGCCGCTCCGGCTTGTTTGCGCGCGCTGTCCATAGCCAAGGTGGTGGCGGCCGTCAAACTCAGCCCGACGCTAAAAAGCAAGCAGAAAAGCATCCCTTCAAACAGCCACACGCCTGCTCCGCACGCCAAAGCGCCCGCCGTGGCGGCGCCAAAAAGCAGCATCCCCGCGCAGCTGGTCTGGACACAGCGTTGCTGGCTCTGAAACCGTACCGACAGCCCCGCGCCCACCCCAATGGCCACCGCATTGATAGCGAAGAACAGGCTAAAAGCCAGCGGGCTGTAGCCGTAGTGCTGCTGTATAATAAACGGCGAGGCGGCAATATAGGCAAACAAAATGCCCAAAGCAAAGGCCATTTGCAAACTGTAACACAGGAAAGTGCGGTGGCTAAGCAGGGGTTTGAACAGACGGAAAGTGTTGGAAAGTTTTTCCTTGCTGCGTTTGGTGCGGGAGAGCGATTCTTTAAAATGCAAGCAGGCCCCCGTGAGCACCAAGCCCAGTATAAACAAAACCACAAATACGCCGCGCCAACTGGTTACGCCCAGCACCAGTCCCCCGGTTACCGGGGCTGCCACCGGGGCAATGCCGTTAATGGCCCCGACGATAGCCAAAGCCTTGGCTAAATTCTTGCCCTTGAATTTATCGGTGGCGATAGAGCGGGAAATCACAATCCCGCCCGCGGCGGCGATGCCTTGGGCCAAGCGCAGGGCGACGAAGAAATAAATGTTCGGTGCAAAAATACAGCCCAGCGTGGCGAGCAGGTACAACCCCATGGAGCCCAACAGCGGGGTCCGCCGGCCGTATTTGTCGCTGAGCGGGCCAAAAACGATTTGCCCCGCCGCCAAGCCCAGCATAGAGAACGTCAGCCCCAGCTGTACCGTGGAAACCGGCGCGGCAAAATATTGCGTCATCGCCGGAAGGCTGGGCAAATACATATCGGTTACAAACGGCCCAAAAGCCGTCAACATGCCCAGAAAGACAAATAAAAACAAGGCCGAATTGCGCCTTGTGGTGGAGGATCCCTGCCAGGTTTTTGGTTGTTTCATATATAAATTTTATCTTTTTTGGGGGCGGGGAGGTAAGGCCCGCGGCCCAAGGCGTTCTGCATAAAAGTCTGCACCCGCCCGTCACAGCCGATGTCCCGGCAGGAGATTGCTTTTTTAAGCGTTACTCCTTCCAAACTGCGGCAGCGGCTCAGCGCTACATAGGTTTGCCCCGGGGCAAAGGCGCCCTGGCCGATGTCTAAATAGATGCCGTCAAAGCTTAGCCCTTGGCTTTTGTGAATAGTAATGGCCCAGGCCAGTTTGAGCGGGTATTGCTTGAAAAAACCGTTGGTTTTGGGCTCCAGCTTTTGCGTCAGCGCATTAAAGGTGTATTTCACATCTTCCCAAATATAAGGTTCCACGGGATAAATGCTGCCCTTGAGCTCTACATGGATAAAGTCCTTGCCCAAATCGTACACGGTGCCGATATCTCCGTTGACCCAATGTTCGTCGTTGGCTAGCATCATAATTTTAGCCCCGCGTTTGAGGCGCAGGCATGGCTCGGCCGGGACGGCCTTGCGTTTGAAGGCCTCATCTACCACGGCATTGTAGGCAAATTCTTCCCCGTCCAGCTGCGCCAGCCGGGCATTATTGCGCCAAGCGGCCCCGCGGTTGGTGGGGCAGAGAATAACGGCATGGTCCAGATCCGACGGTTCCGCCGGGTTAAGATGCGTGTTAAGCTGTTGGTCCAGCTCGGTTTGGGTTACGGTATTTTCGCGGATTTTGTTGAGCAGCTGCGCAAAGCGGCGGTCGCCCCGTTGGCGGAAAATATGTTGCAGCTCAAACACTTCTATTTTTGTTTTCTGAACCACGCGCGCGTCAAAGAAGTATGGGCTTTTATAAATAGAATAGAAATAGTCAAACAGCCCGCCGGAGGGGGCCTCTTCCACCGGGGGCAGTTGGAATAAATCGCCAAACAAAATGATTTGCTTGCCGCCGAAGGGTTCGTCGCAGCAGGTGGAAATGCGCAGAATATGGTCCATGGCGTCTAAGAGGTCGGCGCGCAGCATGGAGGCTTCATCTACAATAATCGTTTCCACCGCTTCCACCGTGCGGCGGGGCAGTTTTTTGAGGTTGTCTAAATCCAGTAAATTGCCCGGTTTTAAATGGAAAAAGGAATGTACCGTTTGCCCGTGTATCTGCACGGCGGCAATGCCTGTGGTGGCCAAAACAACGGCATTTTTGACCGTGTGCTGGGCGAAGTATTGC
>CAVDMZ010000039.1:0-11007 GCA_963610115.1 Duodenibacillus sp. | reverse complement strand
CGACACCTGGTTTTTCAGACCAGTGCTCTACCACTGAGCTACCTCGGCATTACCGTAATATTATAACAAAATAGAAGCGGTTTGGAAATCTTTTTCTTCACAAGGGCAAAAACAAAAAACTTGTTTCTGCCGGATTTTTACAGCCTGCCAGAGGGGGGATAGGGTAAAGAAAGATTGACGGAAACCCCGGCCTCTCCTTCTGCAGGTCCCGGGGCCTTATTGGGCAAACTCACCCCATAAAATTTGTTCCAGTTCCAGCTCCACGCCGCTTCTTTGTTTGACCTGGCGGCGCACTTCCTCTATCAGATTTTTGATGTCCTCCGGGGTGGCGTGGTTGAAATTAACGATAAACCCCGCGTGCTTTTCCGACACCTTGGCCCCGCCTATGCTCAACCCCCGCAGGCCCGCTTCATCAATCAGGCGCGAGGCAAAATCCCCCGCCGGGCGTTTAAATACACTTCCGGCAGAAGGAAACTCCAGCGGCTGCTTTTCTATGCGTTTGTGTTGCACGCAATGGCGGGTTTCGGTCAGCGAGGTAAAATCCTTCTGCTCCAGCAAAAAGCCTGCCCCCAGCACAATGTAGTTTTCTATCCCTTCCACACGACGGTATCCGTGCGGTAAATCCTTTTTGAGCAGTACCGCCGGACGCCCTTCAAAATCAATGGCTTGTACATATTCCAAACAATCAAAGGTTTCTTGTCCAAACGCTCCGGCATTCATACGCACCGCCCCGCCCACGCTGCCCGGAATGCCGGACAATTTTTCCATACCGGCCAGTCCGGCCCGGGTGGAAATTTCGCAGACCTTGTCCAAGGCGGCCCCGGCTTGCGCCGTGACGCGGCAGCCTTTCACGGCGGTTTGGTCCATGCGCTGGGTGGAGCAGACAATCCCGCGCACGCCCTTTCCGCCTACCAAAATATTGGAGCCAAAACCGAGAACGCGCAGGGGAATCTGTTCCGTGCGGGCCAGTTTGAGCACAAAGCTCCAATCCTGTACCGTTTGCGGATAAACATACGCCTGGGCCGGGCCCCCGGTGCGGTAAGTGGTATGCCGGCCCATGGGCTCTTCCAAAAGGCAGTTCTCTTTAAAGTAAGCGGAAAGTTCTTTCGTAAAATCCATGCTGTTTCCTAAAAGTGCAACCCCAAGCCGCCTTGAAAGCCCTGGCTGTATTGGCTGTAGGTATAGGCCCCGTACACATAGAAAAACGGCAGCGGGTGGAAATTAATCCCGGCGGTATAACGCATGGCGCCGTCGTCGGATTTTTGGCCGGAGGCCGCCCCCATGTCTTTTACTTTTAGGGTGCTGTAATCATATCCCACACCCACATAGGGGGTAAAGAAGAGCACGTTTACGCTGGCCGCGGCCGAGGCGGAATAATGGTCCGTATCATAATAATCCGTACCGCCGCGGTCATAAAAGGCAGCGGCGGAGAAATTAATCAAGGCCAAGGAGCCATGCCATTTTAAACCGCCGCCGAGGGAGCGGAAACCGTTGTACTGCGTACCGCGCACGGCCACCCCCAAGCCCAAAACAGGCAGCTGGGTTTCGGCCGTGAGGAACGGAACATACAAGTATTTCTCCCCGGAGAAATTATCGCCGGAGGTTTTGACAGCGGAAACGGTGGCCCCGAGGTCAAAGCCCGGGAACGTAGTCCCCTTGCCCGTGTGAAAATCCGCCTGGCCCATCAGCACGGAAACATCGCGGTTGTAATGAGCCAACGCATCCGCGCGGAAGTGGTCCCTGAAGTCGGTGCCCATATCGGCCGCTGCAGGGAGAGCAAAAGACAACATGCAAACAACAACGAGGTATATTCTTTTCATAATCCTTTTCCCGGTTGATAAATTCTCTTACATATCATATGATAGAAAAAGAGGGCGCGTCGCGCAAGGCATTGCCAAAAAAATATTAAGGAGAAAACTTTTTATGATCAGCCCAAACGCCGGAACTTTGACGAAACAACCCATGGATTGCGTCCAAATGCGCAAAATATTTTTTGAGCCGGAGGGGGAGGTGGCCCCTGTAAAATTTGGCACTTCCGGCCACCGTGGCCCGTTGGGCGGCGGCTTTTGCGCCCTGCATGCGCGGGCCATTGCACAGGCCGTGGCGCGCGTGCATTTGGAGGATAAAATCCAAGGGCCTGTTTTATGCGGAGGCGATACCCGCCTGATGTCGCGTGATACGGCGCAGCTGTGCGCGGAGGTACTGGCCGGCAACGGGCTGCCAGTCATTTTGCCCGAGATGCCGCTGCCCACCCCGGTGTTTTCTTTTGAAATTATTCATGGGCGCGCCAGCGCTTCTCTTAATGGTACGGCCAGCCACAACCCCCCGCAGGAAATGGGTCTTAAATACAATCCTTCCCACGGCGGTCCGGCAGGCACGGACCTGACGCAGCGCATAGAGACCTATGCCAACGAATATTTGCAGAATCCCGCGCTCATTTGCCAAATGCCTTTGGCGCAAGCCCGGGAAAAGGGGCTGGTTCTGCAGCGCGATGTCATGACCCCTTACATTACGGCACTGGGGCAAAAGGTCAACTTCGCCGCCATTAAAAGGGCCGGACTCAAGGCGGCCATTCATCCAATGGGAGGCAGCAGCTTGGCCTTTTACAAGGCGATTAAGGAAAAATACGGTTTGGATCATTTGCACATTGTCAATGAGACCGTGGACCCCACCTTTTGTTTTATTCCCATAGATCACGACGGCAAAATCCGCATGGACCCCTCGTCGCCTTATCCGATGAAGCCGCTGCTGGAGCTGGTGGCCAGCGGCGAGTATGATTTCGCCGGAGCCTGCGACCCGGATGCCGACCGCTTTGGCTGTGCCACCCAAGAGGGCGGGTTGATTGTGCCCAATCACGCCCTGTGCGTGTTGGCGGATTACCTGATTCATACGCGTCACCCCGCGTCGGAACAGGTCATCGGGCGCAGCTTGGGCACGACGGCCCTGTTAGACCGCCTTGCCGCGGCGGAAGGGTACGGTATAGACGAGGTTAATATCGGCTTTAAATATTTTGTGGACGGTATCCGGCAAGGACGCTATCTCTTGGCCGGGGAAGAAAGCGCCGGGATGAGCATGAGCGGCTGGACGCCGGAAAAGGACGGTATTTTGGCGGTGTGCCTGCTGTTGGAGATTGCTTCGGAAAAGGGCGATATCGCCAAGCTCTATGACGCCCTCACCGCCCGCTACGGCAAGCCCTATTACACCCGCGTGGATGTGCCCACCGACGAGGAAAGCAAAAAGAAAATGATGGCCTATAAAAAAGAGGACTTGGCCGGCTTGACCACGGTGGCCGGAGAAAAGGTAATGGCCGTGCGCGATACGGACGGGATTAAGGTGTATCTGCAAAGTTCTTGGTTTTTGGTACGGGCTTCCGGCACGGAAAATATTTTAAAGTTCTATGCCGAAAGTTTTATCAGTGAGCCGCACTTGCAGGAAATTATCGCCCACGGACGCAAGTATTTTGGCGTATAAGGGTTGTCCTTCTGTTAAAAAAGCCCCGCTTATGCGGGGCTTTTTGCAGGCAAAATTTTACAGCCCGTCGCCGCGGCGGTCTATGGCATAATAACTGCCCTCGTGCTTTTTGGCCAGGCACTTGAGTTCGCTGCCGATATTGCTGACTTGGGCGAAGGAGGACAGCGTGCGTAAGGTGTTGTGTACAATGCCAATACCGATAGAAAGCAGGGCAAATTTTTCCGTTTCCCCCTTGCGGTTGACGGAGAGCATAAAGCCTTGGGCGCGCTCCTCCTCATCGTAAAAACCGGGGGCCAGACGCGTCATGCCTTCCACAATTTTCCGGGCAATGGGTTCGGCATGGTCCAAGGCACACACCAAGATAAAGTCATCCCCGCCAATGTGCCCGACGAAGGAGCTGGGGTCCTCTTGTGCGGCGTCCACAATCAGCCGGGAGGTGGCCAAGAGTACCTCGTCTCCCTTGGCAAAGCCGTATTTATCGTTAAAGGCCTTGAAATTATTGAGGTCGCAATACAAGACGGCAAATTTGCGTCCGGAGCCGATTTCTTGTTCAATGCGCGCTTGGATAGAGGGGTTGCCCGGCAGTTTGGTCAGGGGGTTACAATCCATTTTTTGTTTGTTGCGCTTGAGCAGCAGTTTGACCCGCGCCACCACTTCGTCGGCGTCGGCAGGTTTGGTTAAATAATCGTCAATGTCCAGCCCCAGCCCGTGCAATTTGGTTTCTTTATCCGTTACGGCGGTAAAAATAATAATGGGCGTATGCAAATAGCCGGTGTGGCTGCGCACCTCTTGCACTACTTCAAAGCCGGTTTTGTGCGGCATTTCATAATCTAAGATTAATAAATCGGGGTTTTCCTTATAAATTTTATCTAAGGCGTCCTGTCCGTCCTCTGCGGTAACGACAGAAAACCCGGCCTCTGTCAAAATTTCAGACACCAGCATACGGATAGAGGGGTTGTCATCGGCAAGTAAAATTTTGGCTTTGTGTTCCATATTCTTTATTAAACGAAATAACGGCTTGCAGTGCAAGGGTTTCTAACCCGGGGCCCGGTACAAAAAATCCGGCAGTTTCATATAATATAACTATGACGATTGCTATTTTATTCATCGGCGGCGTGCTGTTTTTGGGGCAGGTGTTTTCCTCTCTGTTTGAGAAAACACGCCTGCCGGATGTGTTGCCTTTGATGCTTTTGGGCTTGCTGATGGGGCCGGTCAGCGGGTGGGTGCAGCCGGCGGATTTCGGCCGGGCGGGGGAAGTGTTTACCACCTTGGCGCTGATTGTGGTGCTCTTTCACAGCGGGGTAAACTTTAAACTGCTTTCCTTGCGCGGAGCCGTGGGGCAGGGGGCTTGGCTGGCTACGGTGGCGTTTGCCGTTATTTGCGGCTGTATTGCTTTGCTGGTGCATGGCTTTATGGGGCTGCCCGTGCCGGCGGCTTTGGTATTGGGAGCCATTTTGGCCGATAATTCCACCGCGATCATTATCCCCTTGTTAGGCAAACTGCATATGGCTGCTAAGACCAAAACCATCTTGTTTGTAGAGACCAATATGGTGGGCGTTTATTCCATTGTGCTGGCCTTGGCTTTTTTGGGGGTAGCGGTCCACGGGGGCAGTGTGTCTGCCCGGGGGTTGGCGCTGACGGTCTTGCGGACCAGTGGCATAGGCGTAGGGCTGAGCGTGGTGGCGGGGATGTTTTGGATGTGTGTGCTTCCCCGTGTGCGCGGAATGGAAAACGCCATTTCCTTGACCTTTGCCTTTGTGCTTTTGGTGTATGGCTTGAGCGAACTGGCCGGGGGAGACGGCGCCATTGCCACCTTGGTTTTTGGCATTTTGGCAGGGAATATACGCCTGATTAAACGGCTGTGGCTGAAGAAATTTCATCTGCCCGCCTTGGCCTTTAACCGGGCGGAGAAGGGGTTTTTTGAAGAGATAGAATTTATCTTTAAAACTTTGTTTTTTGTGTATATGGGCATTTGCCTGCGGGTCGGCTCGGCGTGGCCGGTGCTGGGCGGCTTGGTTTTGGTGGGCGTCAAGCTGTTGCTGCGGGCTCCGTGCGTGAATTTTTGCGTCGGGCGCGCCGTGCCGCGCCAAGAATGTGCCTTGTTGTGGATTACCTGCCCCAACGGATTAGTCAGCGCCGTGTTGGCCGCCCGGGCCGCACAGCTGCTGCCGCAAGGCGGCGCGGTCTTGCAGGATGTCGTTTCTGCGGTCATCTTTTTCAGCGTAATGGCGACGGGGCTGATGTCCTTGCGGATAGAAAAAGGCGGGCTAGGTTGGACGGGCCGTTTCTTCTCCCGTCATTTTCCGGTGGAGCCGGCCGAACCGTCCGCCGCGCAAAATTAAGGTCTGTACACAAAACTCAACAGGCAGTCTTTGGTGTGGTCGCGCCGGTAAGAAAAGAAATTCGCCCGGTCCCCGCAGGTGCAGTAATAGGGCCGTTTGATATCCTCTTCCCGAAGCCCCTCTTGGGCCAGCTGACGGACGATTTCTGCATTTAAATCTACATACATTTTGCCGTTTTTGTGCAGCAGCGCCTGCGGAAATTGCGTGGCAACGTCTTGCTGTACCTCAAAACAACAGCTTTGGATATGCGGCCCCACCCAGGCCGATAAAGTTCCCCGGGCCCCGCGGGCGCGCATTTGCCGGGCCGTTTTGCCGGGCAACCCCGCGGCCACCCCGCGCCACCCGCAGTGGGCCAACCCCAGTACGCGGGCCTGCTCATCCCATAAAATCAAAGGCACGCAATCGGCCGTCAAAATGGCTGCCCCTACGCCCCGGCCGGAAATCACCCAGCCGTCCGCTTGCGGCAGAGGCCCCCGCTGAATTTGGCGCATTTGTGCGGGTCCGTCGGCGCAAACCAGCAAATCGGAATGAATTTGTTGAAAGCGTAAAATGCGTTCCTGCGGCACGTCCAGCGCGGCGAACAAGGCCTGCGTGTTTTCCGCCAGACGCATATTGCCCGCACTGCGGTCGGGCGTACCGTGGAGAACGCCTAAAGATAAAAGACGGGGATCGGAATAAATTTTCATTAATTTAATTTTTTAAGGTACACGCGCCGGAGTTCGCGTCCCAAAATATGTTTGGCCAAGCGTTTGAAGCGGGCCGGGTCATCGCTGGCGTAAATTTTTAAACTGCCCCGGCCGCGCGGGTTGAGCTGGTTCGTACGGGTCAAGCGGGTTTTGACTTCCTCTGCCACGACGTCGGCCGAGTCCACCAAGTGAATTTTTTTGCCCAAGGTGCGGGCAATCAGCCGCTTGATGACGGGGTAATGCGTACACCCCAAGATGACCGTATCCGCTGCGCAACGGAGTACGGGGGCCAAATAATCTTGCACAATCAGCGGCCCGGCGGATTTGTGCGTCCAGCCCTCTTCAATCAAAGGGACGAACATCGGGCAGGCGCGTTGAAAGGTGTGGATGCGTTTGTCCAGCCGCTGCAAGGCCCGCGGATAGGCCTTGCTGTGGACGGTGGCCTCCGTGGCTAAAACGGCCACGCGGCCGTTTTGGGTGCTGCGTGTGGCGGCTAGGGCCCCGGGTTCTATCACGCCCAAGACGGGGACGGATATCTTTTTTTGCAGTTCAGCCAAGGCCAGGGCCGAGGCGGTATTGCACGCCACCACAATGAGTTTGACGCCTTGCCGTTCCAAAAACCGACCAATATCTAAAGAAAAACGCGTAATGGCCGTCTTGGACTTGGCACCGTAGGGCGTATTGACCGTATCGCCAAAATAAATCAAATTTTCCTTGGGTAAGGCCCTGCTGAGGGTCTTTAAAATCGTCAGCCCGCCCAAACCGGAATCAAAAATACCAATCGCGCGCGTATCCATATTTCTATTATAGTAATTCTGCGGGAAACTTGGCGGGACTAACAAATTTAAGGTCGTTTGTGCTAGAATATGAATATGCTGAAAAGATACTTGTTGCTGGGGACCTTGCTTTTGGCGGGCGTAACCTTGTGGGCCGCGCCGGCGCAAAAATCCATTCCGCTGCTGGTGGGAGGGAACTTCTCCAACCAAATGACCCAAGGCCGCCCGGTGGTGTTTGACGCGGCCGCGCGCGAGCATGAAATCAACTCCTTAAACCAGCGCCTGAAGAACAAGGATTTCGTTGGGGTAATTAAACGCATTAACGAGCTGGCTTCCCAAAACTTTTTGGACAAACGCTTTTATTTGTTATTGACGATTGCTTATGAAGGCTTGCACCAGTACGAGGATGTCATTTATTCCGCCGGAGAAGCTATCGCGGTGGCTCCGCAGGATCCGCGCGCGTATGTCTTGCGCGCACAGGCCTATTTGCAGCGGGGCGATTTTGAACGCTGCCGCATTGATTTGGACAAAGCCCTGCGTCTGAACCCAAAGTCTGCCTTTGCCCTTAAAATCAAAAAGGATTTAGAGGAAAAAACGCAGGCCAAGGCCGCTCATCCCGCCGGCAAGCGTTTGCCCCAGCGTCAGCCCGCCCCGCAGTGGCTGATGTTGTACTTTTTAGCCATTGTGGCGGCGGTGGCGGTTTTTGTGTATCTGCGCTACGAGGATGTCTTCCGCCGCGGCCCCAAGACGGCTTTCAGCCGGCGCGAAGTGGAGGTAAAGGAACAATATGACTTTTTGCGCCAAATCGGCGAGGGCGGCATGGGGAAGGTATATGAGGCCTACGATAAGGTGCTCAAGCGCAAGGTGGCCATTAAACGTGTCCGTCCGGAGTTGGTGCGCAGCGCGTATGTGCGCGAGCAGTTTTTGGCCGAGGCGCGCATGGTGGCTCTGCTGCGCCACCCGTGTATTGTGGAAATTTATACGGTCATTGAATCGGAAAGCAGCTTGTACTTGGTGTTTGAATATGTGGACGGACAAACCTTGGAAACGCGCTTGGATATTGACGGGCGCATTCCGTTCTCTGAGGCAAAAAAGATTTTTGATTATGTGTGCCGCGGCTTGCATTATGCGCACTCGCAGGACATTATCCACTGTGATTTAAAACCCGGCAATATTATGATTAAAGAGGACGGCACGGCCAAGGTCATGGATTTCGGCGTGGCCAAAAAATCCATGGAGGGCGATACGGGCGCGCGGACCGTGGCGGGCACCCCGGCGTATATGGCCCCCGAACAGCAAAAGGGCTTTATGCGCAAGCAATCGGATGTGTATTCGCTGGCCTTGTGCTTGTATGAGGCTTTGGTGGGGCAGGTGCCTTGGAGCGTGAAGGGATTTGATATCGCCACCAAGCGGATTTATCCGCCGTCCCGGTTGGCCCCGGCCATTCCTCCGGCGGTGGATAAATTGCTGGAGGACGCCTTGCGCGAGGACCCCAGAGAACGTATTCAAAGCATTGATGAGTTTTGGTCCAGGTTAAATGCCATAGAGCCGTTGCCTGAGGAAAATTTGGAAAAGACCCATTACTAAAATAAAAAACTCCTACAAAAGGTAGGAGTTTTTAGATTAAAGCGAGAACGAAGTTTCAGCCCAAAAGACGCCGGGTAGGGAAAGAGTAAAGAGCGGAACTTTGCAAGTATTTTGAGATGAAACGAGGCCACAGCGACTGAGTGTATACTGGTAAAGGGCGGAGCCCGAAGTATCCGAGGGAGCGAGAACGAAGTTTCAGCTCAAAAGACGCCGCAAAGAATTACCAATTTTTGTGCCGCCAGTATATCATCACCAGCCACACCGACACCAATCCCAGGCCCATCAGCATCCAAAACGCATCCGGGTGCCTCTCCATAGGCAGTGCCACGTTCATCCCGTAGATACTGGCAATCAGCGTGGGCACCATGAGTGAAATGGTAATAATGTTCAGCTTTTTAATCAGCAGGTTTAAATTGTTGCTGACAATACTGGCGCGTGCGCCCAGCAGTTGGGCCAACACGTTGGAATAAATATCGGCCTGCGTTTTGCATTGCAGATTTTCCACGATGATATCGTCTAACATTTCATCGTCGTTATCGTCAAACCCGATGCGGGCCGAGAGGTTGCGCATTTTTTCAAACACAAAACCGTTGGAGGAAATGGCCTCGGCATAGTACACCAAGCTCTTTTCCAAACTAAAGAGGTTGAGCAGGTAGGTATTGTCCATAGACTCAGCCATTTTGTCTTCAATTTCTTCGGAAATCAAGTGGATGATGCGCAAGTGTTCCACATAGTGCGAAATGGAGTTGTACACCAATTTCAAAAAGACATTTTTAATGGAAGAAACGGTTTGAAACCGCTTGCCCACAAAAAGGGGAATATCCTCCGCCAAAACGATGACCAGTTTGTCCTCAAACAAAAAAGTCCCCACAGAGGCCACCTTAAATTCCAGCTGGTCCTTGCCGGAATAATTTTTAGGCCGCTTGTAAATCATGACGATGTGTTCGGGTTCAAACTCCAGGCGCGGCAATTCGTCAGGGTCTAAGGCAGAGGCCAGGGTATGTTCGTCAATTTCAAAACGCTGCACCAGCTGGCGTTGCTCTTCCAGCGTAGGGTTGGTAAACAGATAAACTTGGGCTTTTTCGTCCTCGGTTTGGCGCAATTTGCGCTCTTGGATATTGTATTTGGTCAACATAATGCACCCGCCGGAAAAATCTGTCTGTGCCAAGACTGGCTCTTTATATGATAACACCTCCGGCGCAGGTTGTAAAGTTTTTTCCGCCGTGCCCGGCGGGGGATTTGCTATAGTATAGTAAGATAAAACCAAGGAGAGAACTATGCCGCTTTTATTTCCTAAAAAACGCAAAGCGGCGCTGACGGAATTGTCCAGCGCCAAAAATTACTTAAAGCATTTGCATTGCCATTTAAATTTGCCGAAGAAAGCCATCGTTTGCCCGCTCTCTTCCATGACGGCCTTTGCCCAAAGCCAGGCTAATTTTAAAAAATACAACTGCGAGGCTGATATTTACGCCGATGAAAAGAAAGGCTATTGCTACGTAACGGGCTTTGGCGTGGGGGCTCCGGCTATGGCCATGGCGCTGGAAGTGTTGATTGCGCTGGGCGTAAAGGAATTTATTTTAATGGGAATTGCCGGCTCCTTGCAACCGGAAGTGCTGGCGGCCGATGTGGTGCTGTGCGACGGCGCGCTGGCCGATGACGGTATTACAGCGCATTATGTGCCGCAGGAGCGGATTTTACCCCATGCCCCTTTGACTAAAAAGTTGGACGCCGCCTTGACCCGGGCCGGGCTGGACCACCACACCGGAGCCACTTGGACGACGGATGCCATCTTCCGTGAAACGGCGGAGGAGGTGGCCTACTACCAAAAGAAAAATGTGCTGACGGTGGAAATGGAGGCCTCTGCCTTTTTTGCCATTTGCCGCCAAAAGAAGGTTAAGGCGGCCGCGGCCTTTGTGGTCAGCGATGAGCTGTACCGCCTAAAATGGGAGCCGCATTTTGGCGAGAAACCCATTTTTCAAAATCTGCAAAAGCTCTATCATACGGCCGTCAAGGTCCTGACCGGGAAGTAAAAAAGCGGAGAGCTTTTTTCGGACAGGGAAAGGACCAAGAGGCCCCGCACCATATCCTACCTTTCTCCGGGGCAGAAAAGTAGGCAAAAGGCCCTGCGGGCCTGCGGAGCATAAA
>CAVDMZ010000038.1:0-11040 GCA_963610115.1 Duodenibacillus sp. | reverse complement strand
ACAAAATTTGACGCTAAAATGTTTTTTGTAAAAAACAGCTTTTTTTGTGGCGGGCTCTTTGGCTAAAAATCCCCTATTTTTATCAAACGCAAAAACGGGTGCATTTTTGCGCCCGCTCCCTGAAGGCCCTCATTGAAAACCGGGGTACTTTCCCCCCTCCCCCTTTCGTTTGCCAGCCAAACAAAACCCTTCCCCCACGGGGGCCTAAAAATAGTAAAATTTCTGATATGAAAGATTTTGCCGCTACCCTGCTGGCTTGGTATGATGTACATAAGCGCACACTGCCTTGGCGTGATATCAAGGACCCGTATAAGATTTGGATTTCCGAAATTATCCTGCAGCAAACCCGCGTGGCGCAGGGCTATGACTATTTTGTGCGTTTTGTGCGCCGTTTCCCGGATGTGAAAACCTTGGCGGCCGCCTCGCAAGATGAGGTGCTTAAGTATTGGGAGGGCTTGGGCTATTACAGCCGCGCGCGTCATTTGCATGCGGCGGCGCAGAGCATGGGCGGCGTATTCCCCACGACATACGAGGGGGTGCGCACCCTTCAGGGCGTGGGCGATTATACCGCCGCGGCCATTTGCTCCTTTGCCTATAAAATGCCCTATGCCGTGGTGGACGGGAATGTTTACCGCGTGCTGAGCCGTATTTTTGGCATTTCCACCCCTACGGACACTGCCGAGGGAAAAAAGCAAATTACCGCTTTGGCCCAACAGCTGCTTTCCCGCACGCGGCCGGATGATTTTAACCAAGCCATTATGGATTTTGGGGCGACACAGTGCGTGCCTGCTTCGCCTGATTGTGCCCGTTGCCCTTTTGCTAAAAAATGCAAAGCCCGCCAAACAAGCAAGGTGGCCCAGCTTCCCGTGCGCCGCGGCAAGGGGCAGATTTCCACCCGCTACTTTACCTATATATATGTAAAACAAGGGCCCGATACCTGGCTGCACCGCCGCGAAGGAGCGGATATTTGGCAGGGGCTTTATGAGCCGCTTTTGCTGGAGACCCCGGCGGAGCTTTCCGCTGTGGAACTGAAAAAAACGGACTTTTGGCGCGGGCTGTTTGGGCGCAAGTTCCCCCGCCTGCTGGCCGGACCGATCAAGCATGTGCTTTCCCACCGGGTGATTTATGCTTGCTTTTATGAAGTAGCCGTCGCCGTAGATGCCCCGGTGCCGGAAGGGTTTTTTTGTGTGCCCGTGGAGGAGCTGAAAAATTACGCCTTTCCCCGGCTGGTGCAAAAGGGGATTTTTAAATAAAAAAACCCCGCCTTTTCGGCGGGGTTTTCAATGAGTCTAATCTTAGAATTTATAGCCGAAGGTCAGCGCGTACATATCGCTTTTTCCGTCGGTGTATTCCATTTTGGCATTGTAGTACTGGCTATTGTAGCCGCTGAGGTCCTTGCTGAACAAATGGGCATAGGCCAAGTCCACGCTCCAAGTTTGGGTTTTATAGCCCACCCCGATGCTGGCAATATGGCGGTCGTCCACCGGCACCAAGGTGTCCATATCCTTGGAATTGATGGGGGATTTGTCAAACACATAGCCCGCTCGTACGGCCCAGTTTTGGTTGAGTTTGTATTCCGTGCCGAAGTTTAAGCGGAAGGTGTCTTTGTATTTCTTTTGGTTGCGGATGACGGGGCTGGTTTCGCTGTCTTTGTATTGGATCAAGATTTGGTCATACGCACTCCAAAAGGTGCCCACGATATCGGCTTCAAGCACCCAGTCTTGCGTCGGGCGGAAAGCGATACCGGCCGAAACGCTGTCGGGCAGAGAGATAGAGCCTTCCGCGTCGGCGCTGTGAATATTTAAAGAGGTAAAAGTCTTGCCGCCTGCGTCAATGCGCCCGTTTAAGTTTTGTTTGACCTTGGAGCGGTACACCGCACCGAAGGACCACTTTTCGGCCCATTGCGGAGTATAGGCCAAGGAGAAATTTCCCCCCCAGCTCACACCGCTGCCGCTGATTTCAAAAGCACCGTTGGGGGTGCCTAAATTTACATAAGAGTCTTGGGTAAAGCCGATGACCATGGCTTCCAGCCCCATGGCGATAGAAAGCTCGTCATTGGCTTTTACGGCAATGGTCGGCGTCAGGGAGAAAGTTTCCAATTTGACCTTGTAAGCTAAATTGCTGCCAAACCAGGTTTCCACCGGGTCTTGGTATTCGCCGCCCAAGCCGTAGCGGGAGAACCCGCCTAAGCCGACGGATACTTGGTCGCTCCATTTTTGGGTAATGTAAAAATTGGGCAAGTACCAAATATCGTCCTTTAAGGAGCGCGATTGCGTGGCAACGGTGGTTGTGGCATCAGCCGTGACCACGGTCAAACCCACTTGGGCCTGCGTTCCCTCCAGCCGGGTGATGAGCGCAGGGTTAGTAGCCAAAGAGGCCGGTTCGGCATCATTGGCCAAGACGGCGCCGCCCATGGCGGTGCCGCGTCCGCTGAATTCATACAGCGCAAAGCCGGCGCCCTGTGCGGCGGCGCACAACACAAACGGCAACAACAGTGCTGCTAACTTCTTTACTTTGTTCATATTTTCCTCATACTACTTGGGGTTTGTCAGACACAAAAAGCCCTCCTTCGGCGTTTTTTAACCGCAAAAAGAGGGCAGAAAACTATTTGTTGAGTTGGGCAATTTTATCCTTGGCAAAGACACCGAAATAGGTTTTGGTGTAATCCTCCAAGATTTTTTTGTAGGTTGCCACAGCGGAGGCTTTATCGCCGGAGAGTTCTTGGCTGACGGCCAAGGTAAAATAAGCCTGCGGCAAGACAAAGCTGGACGGGTTTTCAGAAATAAAAGTCTGCAGGGTGCGGATAGAACTGTCATAATCTTTTACCGCCTGCTGCGCCCCGCCCAAAGACACCGCGGCAATCGTGCGCACATGGCTGTTGCGGGCGTGAAGCAAGGTTTTGTAAATATCCGCCGCTTGGGCGAAGTTTTCCTGCGTGAACAATAAATCAGCCTGCATTAAGCGGGCGTAATAGGCCGCGTCAGATCTGGGATATTCTGCCTCCAAGGCGTCTATGGCGTCAAAGCCGGCTTGCTCCCCTTGGCTCATCAAGGCAAGTTGGGCATTGTAGAACAGGGCCCAAGAGTTTTGGCGCACTTTTTCTTTATGGGAGCTGTAGAGGCTTACACCGCCAAACAAAACCGCCAGCACCACGAGTGCAGCCAACAGCGGTTTGGCATAGGCTTTGCAAGCGTCCAAAGCCTTAGAAACAAATAAAGTCAACGATTCATTGTGGTTCGTATTCTGCATACCCTTATTATAGTAAATCTAAAGCACCTGTGGGAGATTAGGCCAGCTCTGAGTCGGTCAACTGGCGGCATTCCAGGCCGTTGCGGTCTAAGAAAATCAGGCCGTCTTGGCTGCGGTCGTAGAGGTGTTTATAAAATACCTGTACAATGCCCGCCGCGACGATGACCTTGGCACAATGCACGCACGGGGAATAGGTAACATACAGGGTGGCTCCCGCGGTGGCGATGCCGTTTTTGGCGGCAAACAAAATGGCGTTTTGTTCGGCGTGCAATTCATTTTCAATGGACCATTTGCCGTGTGCGTCGTAAAAGGCGCGGCTGGCGCGGAACTGCTCATAGGTGGAGAATTGGTTTTTAAAGGACTCCCCGTACAAGGCGGCGAAGTGGTCCTCGCAGTGTTCCTGTCCGGCGGGAGATCCGTTAAAGCCAATGCTGATGACGCGGTTGTCTTTGACCAGTACCGCGCCGACCTGCATGCGGCAACAGGTGGATTGTTGGGCCACCAACTCGGCCATTTTGGTAAATAATTTGTGTTTGTTTTTCATGGGTCCTCTCACCATTTTTTAAAGGTTAAAAACACCGCGCCGACCAGCAGACAAAACGCGGCCCAATGATTCCAGCGGAAATGCTCGTGAAAATACAGCAAAGAAAACACACTAAAGACGCTTAAGGTAATGACCTCTTGCGCCACTTTTAGCTGGGTTACGCTAAAATAGGCACTGCCTATGCGGTTGGCCGGCACTTGCAGGCAATATTCAAAAAAGGCGATGCCCCAGCTGATGAGAATGACCGCCCACAGCGCGGTGCTTTTGTATTTCAAGTGGCCGTACCACGCCACGGTCATAAACAAGTTAGATAATACTAAAAGTGCCAGCGGCTTCCACATATACATATTATATAATATACGCCCGGCAGACGGGGTGCAATAAAAAGCCGCCTTGGTGTGTTTGCTCAGAGAGGTACCTTTAGGAAAGGAGCGGTTAATTTATATAATATGAAGATGAAAAAGTCTGTTCTCTTTTTACTAGTTTTTGTTTTGGGCGCACCGACGTGGGGGCAATCTCCCGCGGCCGACGCGCACGCGGCCCCGGCCATTCCCGGCGAGAGCACTTCTTCCCCCCTGCTTCAGCAGGCGCATGAGGAAGCGGAGGCCGCCTTGCAGGAATTGGCCCAAAGCCAAAAGGAGCTGCCTTCCTTAGACGGTGAACTTTCCGTGCAGGATTGCGTGGATATTGCCCTGGCCCACAGCCCCAAGGTCATCAGCGCGCGGCTGGCGGTGCAATCAGCGGCGGTGTCTTTAAGTAATGCCAAAAATGTACTGCTGCCCACGGTTTCCCTCAGCGGCGATGCCGATTTTACCAATTCCAAAACACCGGGTTCCCTGCGTACGAACAGCCACGGCGCCGGGACGGCGCTCAATGCGGATCTGTCCATTTCCGGCCTGACGGATATCGGGCGGACCATTCAGACGCAAAAGTTGAAGCTGGCCCAGTCAAAAATGGATTTGTGCGATACGGAAAACAGCATTATCTCTTCGGTCAAGAGCGCGTATTATGCCTTGCTTTCGGCACAGCGGGCGGTGGCCATACGCACCCAATCGCGCGATTTGTACCAAGAACAATACGACCGCACCCAAGCCTTTTACGACCAGGGCCTGCGCCCGAAAGTGGATGTAACGACGGCGGAGGTTAACCTCAATAATGAAATTTTAAGTTTAATCCGCGCCACCAACTTAGTCAAAACCCGCACAGCCACCTTGGCCAATATGATGGGGGTGCCGCGCGATACGCCCTTTGTCTTAAACGATGAAATCCCCACGGAAAAGCCGGAGATGACCTTTGAAGAGGCTCTGACATTGGCTTATGAAAACCGCCCCGATGTGCGCTCCTCCAAGGTGTCCTTGCAGATCAGCCAAATCCAGCTGCGCCAAGCCAAGGCGGCTTACTGGCCGACATTTACCTTGGGGGCATCCTTTAGCAAAAGCGGCGATGAATTCCGCTTAGACAATGACCAAACCAAACTTTTTGCCGGAGTGGAAATCCCTATCTTTAGCGCGCTGAAGGTGCACAATGGGGTCAAGCAGGCGCGGATTAACTTGGCCGGGGCGCAAAACAGCGACCGCAGTTTGGCCAATGACGTCTATCTGCAGGTGCAGAGCGCGTTCATTAAAATGAGTGAAGCGGCTGAGAGTATTCCGGTGGCGGAGTCTACCGTAGAAAAAGCCAAGGAAAATATGGACTTGGCCCGCGGCCGCTACAATGAAGGCATCGGCGATATTATTACCCTCAAGGATGCCGAGGTGTCTTATACAGACGCCGAACTGAATTTACTGACCGCCCGCTACGATTATGCCGTGGCTTTGGCGGAATTAAAACAAGCAATGGGTACGAGATAACTATGAACAAAAAGAATATTTTTTCCCGTCTGTGGACGTGGAGCAAGAACCGGTCCAAATGGACCAAACTCATCGGGGTGCTGCTGCTTTGTGCGGCGGCTTACGGGGCGTATAAATGGTATTTTACTCCCCCCGCCGGACCGCAGTACCGCACGGCACCCGTCAAACGCGGTGATATCGCCAATGTGGTGGAAGCCTCCGGCCCGCTGGCCCCGGTCAATACGACTGAGGTGGGCGCGCTGGTGTCTGGAGAGATTTTAAAGATTTATGTAGATTACAATACCCCGGTCAAAAAAGGCGATTTAATGGCCTTGATTGACCCGACCCAAATCCAGGCCGATTATGACCAGGCGCAGGCCAGTTTGTCCTCAGCCAAAGAGGAATTGGAATCCACCAAAATGACCTATAATTTGGCCAACTCCAACCTCAAGCGTTACAAAACCTTGTATGCAAAAAACTATGTGGCTAAAACCGACTTGGAAAAATACGAGCTGGAGTTTGTCAATGCCAAAAGCTCGCTTAACTCTGCCGAGGCGCGCGTCATTCAGGCGCAGGCCAGCTTGGACCGCGCCAAAAAGGATCTGGACAATACGCGTATTGTTTCCCCCATTGACGGCGTGGTGCTGACCAAAAAAGTCAGCGAGGGGCAATCTTTAACTTCCGGTTATTCCACGCCGGAGATGTTTACCTTGGCGCAGGATTTGACTAAAATGCAAATTGAAGCCAAGGTGTCTGAAGCGGACGTGGTTAAAATCAAGGACGGCCAAAAGGCCCGCTTTACCTTAGACGGTTACCCGGACGAAAAATTTGAAGGGGTGGTCCGCCAGGTGCGCACCAATTATACTTCTTCCACGGCCTCTTCTTCCAGTTCCTCCTCGTCCTCCACCACCTATACTGTGGTAATAGATGTGGACAATACAGACGGTAAATTTAAACCCGGTATGACCGCCACCATTACCATTCAAACCGAGGACAAAAAGGATGTCTTGCTGGTGCCCAACGAGGCCTTGCGTTTTGCCCCGTCGTCCAATACGGAAAAATACGATACCACAGGCGTATGGCTTTGGGAACCGGGCGCACAGCCCCGGCGCGAGGAAGTCAAAATCGGCATTATTGCCAGTAAAGATACGGAAATTACGTCTGGGAACGTAAAGGAAGGGCAAAAGGTCATCGTGGCGGAAACCGGGGCCGCCTTTGTGGAGCAAAACAACAATGCCCGCCGTCCGCGGAGAAGATAAATGAGCCTGATTGAAACGCGTGATTTATACAAGACCTACGACGTGGGGGATGTGCAGGTGCACGCCCTGCAAGGGGTCAGCGTGTCTATTGGGCGTGGGGAGTTTGTGGCCGTCATGGGACCCTCGGGTAGCGGCAAATCCACCTTTATGAATATTTTGGGGTGCTTGGATAAACCCACCCGCGGCAAGTATATTTTAGACGGCATTGACGTAACAGCGACCGACCTGTCGGAGCTGGCGGGCGTGCGCAACCGCAAAATCGGCTTTGTATTTCAGGGGTTTAACCTCATCAGCCGCACCACGGCCGTGGAGAATGTGGAGCTGCCGATGATTTACAATCACACCCCCTCGCACCTGCGGCGGGAAAAGGCCTTGGCCGCTTTAAAGGCCGTCGGGCTGGAAAAGCGCGCCTTTCATATGCCCAACCAACTTTCCGGCGGGCAGCAGCAGCGCGTGGCCATTGCGCGCAGTCTGGTGTGCGATGCGCCGATTATCTTTGCCGACGAGCCGACCGGGAATTTAGACACCAAGATGAGTATAGAAGTGATGGACCTGTTTACCCGCTTAAACAAGGAAATGGGCAAAACCATTATTTTGATTACGCACGAGCCCGACATTGCCGAGTACGCCGGGCGGCTGATTGTCTTTCGCGACGGGAAAAAGGTCAGCGACGAGGTTAAAAAATGATAGATACTTTTTTATCCATTTTCCGCATTTCCATTAAGGCCATTTTTGCCAATAAAATGCGCGCGGCGCTGACCAGCTTGGGCATTGTCATCGGCGTGGCGGCGGTAATTACCATGCTGGCGGTGGGCTCTGGCACGCAGCAGAGCATGGCGGAGCGGTTTTCGCGCTTTGGCACCAATATTTTGTATTTGCGCCAGCCGTGGAATTTAGACGAGAGCATTTCTTCGCCTAAGGACGTTACCATGGATGACGTGCACGCCATCCGCGAAATTGAGGGCGTGCAGGCGGCCGCGCCCTACATCAGCTCCGGCTTTGACGTCAAATACGGTTTTACTTCTACCTCTATTGATGTATTGGCTACCGACACGGACATTTTTAAGGTCTATGATTGGGAGCTGGAGGAGGGCCGGGAATTTACGGAAAAGGAAGTGCGCGAATATGCCCAAGTGGCCGTGTTAGGGGCCACGGTGGCGCAGACCCTTTTTAATGATGTTTCTCCCTTGGGAAAGACGGTCATTTTTGACAATATTCCCTTCAAAGTTATCGGCGTGATGAAGAAGAACGGGCAGGGCGGTTTTGGCTTTGATATGGACGAAGGGACCCTGATCCCCTACACCACCGGCAAGGTCAAAATGCAAACCGGGTGGAAGAGCTCCAACCGCCGCGCCTTGGACCAAGTCATCATCCGCGTGAAGGATTTTAACACCATAGAGGACACCAAAAACGCGATTGCCAACTCCGTACGCAATACCCACAAAATTCATCCGCTGGCGAAGGATGATTTCCAGTTGGATGATTTTGCCTCGTTTGTGGAGCAAGCCAAGGCCGCCAGCAAGACGATGAGCCTGCTGTTGGGGGTCATTGGGGCGGTGTCGCTGTTGGTGGGCGGCATCGGCGTGATGAATATTATGCTGGTCTCGGTTACCGAGCGCACGCGCGAAATCGGCATCCGTATGGCCATTGGGGCCACCAGTGCCGATATCCGCCTGCAATTTTTGGCTGAAGCGGTAACGCTCTCCTGTATCGGCGGTTTGCTGGGGGTGCTGATTGGCATCGGGGTAACGCTGTTTGTAGCTGCGCACAGCCAGAATATTCCGGCGCAGCTGAGCGTGGTGTCTATTTTTGTGGCGTTTGGATTTTCGGCCGCGACAGGGATATTTTTTGGGTATTATCCGGCGTATAAGGCGTCTAAACTGACGCCGATAGACGCTTTGAGGTATGAATAAAAACTACCTCTAGATGCAGCTGACATTTACGCAGGCGGAGCAAATCAACGATTTGCCCCGCCTGTCTTGTGTGGATAAACAATTTTCCAAATTCGGTTCATTTGCCTGTCTCTTGGGGCTTACATAGCTGGCGCTATGCTGCGCCCCAACTAAATCCAGCCAACTGAAAGCGAATTTGAAAAATCATATGAACCTCTACCGGGACTGCGCCATATCATAGTGCAAACTAGGCGCAAATCTGAAAAATCAGAAAAGCTGACGCGAAATTTTCAGTTTGAAGGAACGGCCCGCGCGGCTACAAAAATCATATCAACTTCTACTGAGTCTGCGCTCTAATTAAGACGGCTTTTTCAGTTGCTTGGATTTACGCACGGAGAGCAAAACACAAGATTTTGCTCCCCGTTGCTTGCAGACTTAACGGTTTCCTCTCTTTCTAATCTGCCCTTTCTCTTGTTTGTCCGTCTTATAATTTTTTATCATAAAGGGTGCAATAAAATGCCCGCGCGGCGGGTTATATAAATGTGGGGTTCGTATGAGCAGCCAGCTGAGTGATGACGAATTGGTCTCCGCCTTTCAACGCGGGGACGCGCAGAGTTTTAATGAGTTGGTGTATCGGTACAAAAACAGCCTGTACCAGTACATTATGTCCTTGGTGCGCGACGAGGGCGCGGCGGGCGACATTTTCCAAGAGGTGTTTTTGAATTTTTACCGCCGTATCGGGGCGTATGAGGCGCAAGGCAAACTGAAAAATTATCTTTTTACTGCCGCGCGCAACCGGGTGCTCAATTTGTTTAGGGACCGGGCCAAGCTGACCTCTTTGGATGAGCCGGACGAAAACGGCGCCGCCCATTGGCACGAGGAACTGCCCGGCACAGACCCGCAGCCTTTAGAAGGATTGGAAAAGGCCGAGCTGGCCCAGCGTATCCGCCATGCGTCCTTGCGTTTGCCTCCGGCACAGCGGGAAGTGATTTATTTAAAGCAGTACATGACGTTTAGAGAAGTGTCCGAGCTGGTCGGCCGCCCGTTGGGCACTGTATTATCCGACCATGCCCGCGCCCTGCAAAAGATGAAACAATTTTTAGAGGAAGAGGCCTGTTTATGACTCAAGCATGTGAAAATGTTGCCCTGTACTTTTACGGGGAATTGGAGGAACCCGCCGCCACGCAGTTTAAAGAACATTTGGCCGGGTGCGCCCATTGTCAAAAGGAACTGCTGTTTTTACAGCACACGCAGCAGGCGCTGGTCCCCCCCGCCGCCCCGCAAGCGGTGGTGGAAAAGGTCTTGGCCCCGGTCAAGAAAACGCTCCCCGGCTGGTGGCGGGCGTGGCGCGTTGCGGTGGCGGGCGTGCTGGTCGTGGGGCTGGGCCTATACTATTTTGCCGCCGGTCCGCGCCCGGCCTTGTCGGATGAAGGCGCGGAATTAGTGGCCTATATCTCTGCCGAGGCCGATGCAGATTACCAACAATTTGTGTCTGATTTTGAAAGTTTTGAACAGCAATTTTAGTTTATCACAAGGGAGGATAAGTCAATGAAAAAATGGATGGTATTGGGGCTGCTGGTGGCCTTGTCTGCCCCGGTGTTTGCCGGCGACGAGTGCGACGGCGATTGCCCGGCAAAGAGAAAAGGTCCCCGGCAGGAAATGCTGCAGAAGGACCCGGCTTTTAAGGCCAAAATAGAGGCCGAAAAAGCCCAGCGCAGAGCGCGCAAAGCCCAGTTAAAACAGACGGAAGAAAAACTGGAAAAACTGGTCAAACAGTACAAAGCCGCCAAGGAAGGCAGTAAAAAACAAGTGGCCGCGCGCGAGGAAATCGCCAAGTTGCTTTCGGGTGTGCGCGACGAACAAATTGCCTTGCGGGCTGAAAAACTGCAAGAGTTTGAAGCGCGTTTGGCGGATATGAAAGCGGGGCTGGCACGCGAGCAAGAACCGGCTGCCAAGTCCGCTTGGGTGGAACAAATGACGCAACGCGTCATTTCTGAGGACGGCGATTTAGAGGATGCCTTGGAACAGCAAGGCCGCTTGCGCGGGCCAAAGACCCAGCGCGCTCCGCGGCCGATGGGGCCCCAAGAGGGGCAATTACCCCCGCCGCCTCCGCCGGTGCAGGAATAGTTCTATCCTACAAAATAAAAGCAGTTTCCTTTGGGGACGGCCTTCCGGCCGCCCCCTGTTTTTTGTCCATGCCGTCATTCCCGAAGGTTGTAATCGGGAATCTCAGCCTTATTGTTGTTCGCCGTTTGCCGTTAGTCTTT
>CAVDMZ010000037.1:5094-11074 GCA_963610115.1 Duodenibacillus sp. | reverse complement strand
GTAATCGGGAATCTCAGCCTTATTGTTTTTGCTGTTCATTTTTTTGTTTTCTCGTCGTAGAAGTTGGCTCCCTGTTTTAAAACACTTGCCTAATGTTTTTTTTTTGGTAAATTTTAATTGTAGAGAAAATTTACCAAAAAAGGAAGGCAAGTATGAAAAACCGTTCTACAAGCCGTTTAGGCCGTTTATTTAATGCCGTCATCCCCGAAGTTGCGGCCCGCAGGGCTCGGGGATCTCAACCTTATGAAAAAACAACGAGATTCCCGATACCAACCTTCGGGAATGACGCGAGGAGAGGACAGTTGCGCGGCTTTACGCTGATTGAGTTGTTGGTCGTGGTCCTTATCATCGGCATACTCGCCGCGGTAGCTTTGCCTCAATATCAAAAAGCGGTACAGCGTAGCCGCAATGCCCAGCTGAAAACAGCTGCGCGTGCTTTGTGGCAGGCACAACAGGTATATTATGCAGCCAACGGAGAATACTCCAACAGTTTTGAAGGATTGGATGTAGATTTCCCTTTAGAAAAGACGGAGACCCAGCCTTGTGGTGCGAGCACCCTTTCTTCGGATGCCATTCGGCAAGGGAATGGGTTTCAATTGGTAGTAAATAATTTTTCTGATATTTCTTTCTCAACAGCAATATGGATAGATGGACCATACAAATGCGGAGGGTTTGTGATGCGTAATAATGAGAATGAAATGAAATGCATAGAGTGGATGCAGGCGGGAGATAATGTGAAAGGAAAATTTTGCAAAGAAGTGGAACAATCTTTAGAAGGGGTTACTGCGTATAGTTATATACACTACCGCTTGCCGTAAAGTCTAAACTCCCCGGGCCCTGCGGTTCGGGGAGTTTCATTTTAGAGAGGTATTTTAAATTTACTTTTTGCGGCTGACCCGCTGCCACGCGGCCTCAAAGTCCGCCGGGACGGGGGCTTCAAAGTGCATTTTACGCCCCGTGAGCGGGTGTTTAAAATCCAGCTTGCGCGCATGCAGCATCAGCCGCTCTGCGGTGGCTCCTTTATACAGCCAGTCCCCCAGCACCGGGTACCCCAGCCAGCTTAAATGCACGCGCAGCTGGTTGGTGCGTCCCGTGCGCGGGTACAGCTCTATATAGGTAAAGCCGTTTTGGCGCTGCAGGACCTTATAATCGGTAACGGCCTCCCGCCCGACGTCGGAGGCTTTAATTTTGCCCCCGGCCACGCGGCCGATAGGCACGTCAATGGTCCCCTCGTCATCGGGGATCTCCCCGCAGACAATAGAATGATACGTCTTATGTACTTCCCGGTGGGCAAACAGCTCCGTCATGGCCGTTTGAAAGGGGGCGTTTTTGGCCAGCAACATCACGCCGCTGGTTTCGCGGTCCAAGCGGTGTACCAGCCCGGCCCGCGTCACAGCCGGGTCAAACCCTTTCGGCGGGCAAGCTAAAATCAGTGAGACCAAGGTTTCCTCGGTGGCAAAGACCGCCTCGGGGTGGGTTTCCCATACGGGGCTTTGCGGATGAACCAACATCCCGGCGGGTTTGTTGAGGACAAAATAATCTTTCCCCTCGGCAATCAGCAGAACCGCTAAGGATGTTTTTTGCGTTTGCGCGGCGGGCAGTTCTATCTCTACCTTTTCGCCTGTTTGCAGCGGCCAAGAGGGTTTTACTTTTTTCCCATTGACGGTAATTTTGCCGTCTTTAATCATTTTTTGCACCAATGCGCGTGAAAACTGCGGCAGCTCGTCTGTCGCAAAAATATCCAAGCGGCGGGAATACCCCGCAAATTCCAGTGTCTTTTTATCGGGCATGAGAGGGATCCTTTTTCAAAAAACACAGCAGGGCCGCGCCCGCGGCCAAGGCCAGCAGGGCAATCAGTTGGGAGGGGGAAAACACGCCGATGTATTCCCCGCGGAAATCCCCGCGGAAGAACTCTATTCCAAAGCGGATGACCCCATAACCAATGACATAGGCCGCCACGATTACCCCGTTTCTGTGCGGTTTTTTATACATATGCTGTAAAATAAAAAACAAAATCAGGTTGGCGGCCACTTCATACAGCTGCGTCGGGTGCAGCGGCACGCCCAAGTATTCGCGCGCCACCAGGCTGTGCGGGTCGGTAAACACCACGCCCCAAGGCATATTTGTCGGCCGGCCAAAGCAGCACCCGGCCAAAAAACAGCCCACGCGTCCGATAGCGTGGCCCAGCGGCAGGGCCACCATAAAAAAATCCCCGGTTTGCCATAAGGGCAATTTTTTACGTTTCAAATAATAAACCAGCGTGCCGATAGCGGCTATCGCCCCGCCAAAGAAGACGAACCCGTAGCGGAAGTCCTTGACTGCCGTACCCAGCCGCTGGGCCCAAGTAGTCCCCATTTCCGGCCAAGAAACGAGGAGATAGAGCAGCTTGGCCCCCACCAAGGCCGCCACAAAAGCGATAAAAACAATATTCCAAAAGGTATCTTTATCCAGCTTGATGAGCGGCAAGCGTTTGTAGAGGTAAAACGAAGCCGCCGCGTACGCCAGCGCGGTCATTAGGCCGTAGCTGGCCAGCTCAAAGGAGCCCAAAGTAAAGAGTGTCGGATGCATTAAGAAATCACCTTTTCATCTTTTATGGCATTGCGCATAAAGGGGTTGTGCACGCGTTCGTAACCGATGAACGAGGAGCATTTTCCCCCGTAATTGTGCCCGGCGTACACACGGGTGTCCTCGGGCAGTTTGGAGAGCAAAAGCAAACTTTTGCGCATTTGCCGTGCATCGGAAGAGGGCAAATCCACCCGGCCGCACGCGCCCGGGAAAAGCGTATCTCCTGTGAAAATACAGTCCCCGATCTGCAAACACACTCCGCCCGCGGTATGCCCCGGCGTGGGAAGGGCCTGCACGGTAAACGGCCCCACCGCAAAGGTTTGCTGCCCGCGGTAGGGGTGCAGTACATCCAAGGGCAAGCCGCTTAAGGCCACGTCGTTTTCTTCCAAATACCCTTGCATATGATGCGCACGCAGGAGCGGCTCACAATCCTTGACGTGGTCAAAATGGCCGTGGGTAAAAAACACGCCGCGCAAGGTCAGGTTTTTCTGCGTGAGCGTGTGCTCAATAAAAGGCATATCCCAGCCCGGGTCAATGAGCAGGGCGTCCGGGCCTTGGCTGAGCAGATAGGTACAGTTGCCCATGGGGCCTAATTCCAATACATCTATGTTCATAGCGTTTATTTGTTTTGAAACCGAAATTCCTTTTCCCCGGGGGCGGACATATGGTATTGCACGCGGGCCACCCGCTCCAGGTAAACGGGGTCTTGTTTTTTAAGCAGATCCAGCTTTTGCACCAGCTGTCCGTGTTCCTTATCCAGCTGCGCGCTGACACGGGTCAGGCGTTTGTACTCCAGCTTATTGTGTACCAGGCTGATAAAGCTGCTGCCCAAAAACCAGCACACCAGCGCCGTCCCCCCCAGGATGACGAAAAGGATTTCCTTTTTAGGTTTAATTTTATCTATTAAATCACTCATTTTTTAAAGGCCATGTTGCCGCCGTACAAGGCCTTCTTGCCCAGTTGGTGTTCTATTTGCAACAGGCGGTTGTACTTGGCGGTGCGCTCGGCGCGGGCCGGGGCGCCGGTTTTAATCGCGCCGGCATGGGTGGCCACGGCCAAGTCTGCAATAAAGGTGTCTTCCGTTTCGCCGGAGCGGTGCGAAATGATACACGAATAACCGGCTTGTTGCGCTTTCAAAATGACATCCACCGTTTCCGACACCGTGCCGATTTGGTTGAGTTTAATCAAAATGGCGTTGGCCGCCTTTTGTACAATGCCCTGCTCCAGCCGCCGCGGATTGGTAACAAAGAGGTCATCGCCCACCAAACGGATTTTTTTGCCCAACCGGGCTGTCAGCTCCGTCCAGGCCGCCCAATCGTCCTCTTGCAAGGGGTCTTCTATAGACACAATCGGGTATTTTTTGCACCAATCGGCATAAATCTGCCCCATTTGTGCGGCCGTACGGTCCTTCTTTTCAAAATGGTATTTGCCCTTTTTGTAGAACTCGCTGGCGGCGCAATCCATCGCCAAAGACATAGAGGCGTGTTTGGCCTTTTTGCACGCGGCCACCAAGGTTTTTAATACGTCCTCATGCCGGGCGATTTTAGGCGCAAAGCCTCCCTCGTCTCCCACGGCAATCACTTGTCCTTGCACTTGGAGCAAATCTTTTAAAACGTGGTAGGTTTCCGCGGCCCATTGCAGGGCTTGGGAAAAGGTTTTGGCCTTGGCGGGCACAATCATAAATTCCTGCACGTCCAGCCCGGAATCGGCATGTTTGCCGCCGTTGATGATATTGAGCATGGGTGTGGGCAAAATGTATTGTTTGGACTTGAGGCCATAGCAGGCGCGCAGGTGTTCATACAGCTCCACCCCGGCACTCTGGGCTCCGGCGCGCAACACGGCCATGGAGACAGCCAGCGTGGCATTGGCCCCCAACTTGGATTTATTGTCCGTACCGTCTAGGGCAATCATGGTGTCGTCCACCAGGCGGATGTCGGCGGCGTCCATGCCGGATAGGTGCTTGGAAATCAGCCCGATATGGCGCACGGCCTTGAGCACGCCCTTGCCATGGTAGCGGCTGCCGCCGTCGCGCAATTCCAAGGCCTCATGCGATCCGGTGCTGGCTCCGCTGGGCACCATGGCGGTGGCGGTGGAACCGTCGTCTAATACCACCTCTGCGGCTACCGTCGGGTATCCGCGCGAATCTAACACTTCTCTTCCCGTAACTGCTTTAATCCGGGCCATATTCCCCCCTTGTCCGCTGCGGCGGACTAGACAATGCTGTCTATGATTTTTTTGCCTTCTTTAATGAGCAAGAGTGGCAGTTTTTCGTCGGGCGCTTCTGCATACAGACGGATGCGCCGTTCGGTGCTGGACGGACGTATCGCCAACCAGCTGCCGCCCTTCAAAATAAACTTAAACCCGTCGGTGGAGTCAATGCGCCACACGGAGGTTTTGTTAATGGACAGCGGGGGTTTGATGTCTAGGCGTTCCATGATGCGGTTGATTTCCGTTTCGGTTTTGGAGATACTGACCTTTTGTCCGTACATGGGGCGGTATTTTTTGTAAAATTCCTTGCGCATTTGCTTGAGCGTTTTTCCCTCCACCGCCAGCATATCAATGATTAAGAAGCAGGCCAGCAGGCCGTCTTTATCCGGGATGTGGTTGGCTACGGCAATTCCGCCGGACTCTTCTATGCCCATAATGTATTGTCCGGTAGTCATCAGCTCGGTAATGTATTTAAAGCCGACCGGGGTTTCGCGCATCATCAGCCCGTGCATTTTGGCCACTTGGTCAAACAGCGTGGACGTAATGACGCTGCGCACCACGCGGCCTTTGATTTTTTTGTTTTTGACGATGTGGTGCAGCAGCATGGGGCCGATTTCGTTGGGGGAGATCCACTCCCCATCCGAGTCAATAATGCCAAATTTGTCGCAATCGGGGTCGCAGGCGATGCCCAGGTGCATTTTTTTAGACAGCACTAATTTTCTGAGCGCTTCCAAGCTGACCGGACCGGCATTGGGCACTTTGCCCGCAAAAAGTACGTCGCGTCCCTCGTGAATAGCCTCCAGGGTGACGCCGTATTTTTCCAGCGGGGCGCGGAAATAATACTGCGCCGTGCCGAACAGCGGGTCCAAGGCGATTTTGAGCTTGGCCTTTTTGAGCGCCTTGCCGTCTAAGAGCTTTTCCAAATGGCTTAAGTATTCCTTTTTGAGCGTATGGGTGGGTACTACGGCGGAATTTAAATGGTCAAATTCGGTAGAGGAAGTTTTAAGCACTTGTGCGGCCGGGCCGGGGGTACGTTTTTCAATATCGGCTACGATTTCATTGTTGGCAATGCCGCCATAATAGGCAATCCATTTCACTCCGCAGACGTGATAGTCGGCCTCGCTGCCCGTGATGACAATGGCCCCCACGGCGCCTTCTTTGAGTACATTCCACTCGGCCACCGGGGTGGGCAAGGGTTCATCGGCCA
>CAVDMZ010000037.1:820-5084 GCA_963610115.1 Duodenibacillus sp. | reverse complement strand
GCCACATAGGCCATTTGCTTGGCCATAAAGCGCGTATCATAGCCCACAATGACCAAAGGCTTTTTGGGTTTTTTGCCCTGCTCTTGGCAATGGCGCAGGTAGCCGCTGCCTTCAAAACCGTAAAAGGAGTTTTCCAAAACGTGGTCGGAAATCCCAAACGCCAAGCGTTGGACGGACTGGGCCGTCAAATCTTCCGCAATCACGGCGCGGAAGCCGGAGGTGCTAAATTTAATTTCTTCGCTCATAGTGCAGGTATTATACTAAAAAAAAGGCCTTTTTTCATCCTTTCTTACCTTATAATGCAAAAGGCGGCCGGCTTTTTGGGGTGCTTAAGGCAAGTCTGCCCTTAAAAATGATAGAATAAAGACCGCTTTAGCTGGGGTGGAAAATGAATTTTGAATACGTAAAACAATTTATCAAGGAGGCCGGACTGCCGGTTTTCCGTATCACACAGGTAAGGGAGGCCGTGTATAAAAACGGCATTTCTTCGTGGAGTGAGGCCACCGCTTTGCCCGCGCCGTTGCGCGAAACCTTGGAAAAGGAAAGACCCCTTTTGAGTTTTACCGTTAAAAAAATGGTATTTTCCAAGCAGGACCGCGTGGCCAAAGCTCTCTTAAAACTCAAGGACGGGCTGTTGATTGAAACAGTGCTGCTTAAGCCGCACGAGGGATGGAGCGTGTGCGTGTCCACGCAAGTGGGCTGCCCCATGCGCTGCAGCTTTTGCAGTACGGGCCGTATGGGGTTTAAGCGCGATTTGACCGAAGAGGAAATCGCCGATCAGGTACTCATGTGGTTCCAATACGTCAAAAAGGAAAAACTGGGCGAGCGCATTTCCCACGTGGTGTTTATGGGCATGGGGGAGCCGCTGGTAAATTACCTCAATGTCGTAAAGGCCGTACAAAATTTGACCCACCCGGATTTTTTGAATATCGGTGCGCGGCACATTTCCATTTCCACCTCCGGCATTGCCGACAAACTGCACAAACTGGCCGTGGATTTGCCGCAGGTCAATTTGGCGGTGTCCTTGCACAATGCCGATAATGACGAGCGCAGCAAATTAATGCCCGTCAACCGCCGCTATGACCTGGAAGAGCTGCGCCGCGCTTTGGACGAGTATTTGGCCATGACGGGGCGGCAGGTGTTTTTGGAATATGCCGTCATTGACGGGGTCAATAACCGCCCGGAGCACATCCGCAAATTGGGCAAGTGGATCCGCGAGAGCAAATTTAGTTATTTGCTGCATGTCAATTTGATTGCCTGTAATTTGGGCCGCGGGCAAAAAACCGACGACCGCGCCGTACAAGAAATGGCCCGGGCGCTCCAAGCGATGGACATCGGTGTTACCATCCGCAAAAGTATGGGCAATGACATCAGCGCTGCCTGCGGGCAGCTGGCGTCTAAAAATTAGGAGGGAAAAATGAAAAAATTAATGATTTGCATGGGCTTGTGTGCCGTTTTATCGGCGTGCGCCGGCCTCAACCAAACGAACATGGATTGGATCCCCATAGGACCGGAATTTCCGGCGAAGGCTTCTGCTGAAATTGAAATTTTTACCGACCGCAGCCAAATTACCCGCCCTTACGGCAATTTGGGCCTGCTGCGCATTAAGAACTTGGACCCGGACCGCGACAGTTTAAAACGCGGCGTGCAGCGCGGACGGCGGTTTGTGGCTTCCAAAGGCGGGGACGCTATGTTCCTGGGGCAGTACAACAGCGCCGAGGATGGGGCGGCCAATCCCAAAGTAACCTTGATTATTTACGCGCTGAAATACGGCGACAATTTAACCGACGAGGACCGCAAGGCCATGGATAATTTTGAAGTGGAAGCGGCCTTAAACCAAACGGTGGATTTTTAATATGCCGGACCAAAAGAAAGCCATTGTTTTATTCTCCGGCGGGTTGGACAGTACCACCTGTCTGTACTGGGCCTTGGACAAAGGCTATGAGTGCGAAACCCTGACCGTGTCCTATGGCCAACGCCACGGGCGCGAAGTCCGCGCCGCACAGGCGATTGCGCAGCGTTTGGGCGTGAAACAGCATTTAGTGACCTTGCCCTTTCCGTGGCTGGTGTCCAGCTCCTTGGTGGACAAAAACCAAACCATTCCCGACCAGCCCATGGAAGAAATTGAAAGCGGCAAAATCCCGTCCACCTATGTCCCGGGGCGCAATTTGGTGTTTTTGTCTGTGGCGGCCTCGCTGTTGGATGCCATTCACGCCGATGCCATTGTGGCCGGCCCCAATGCGGTGGATTTTTCGGGGTATCCCGATTGTACGCCGCTGTTTTTTAAGGCGGCGGCTGAGGCCATTAACCGGGGAACCGAACGCGGTGTAACGCAGGGGGTGGAAGTATTGGCCCCGCTGATGGATTTGAGCAAGACCGATATTGTGCGCCTAGGGGCTAAACTGGGCGTGCCGTTTGAATTGACGTGGAGCTGTTACAACGGAGGGGAGAAACCCTGTGGGCATTGTGATTCCTGCAAGCTGCGCGCGCGCGGTTTTGCCGAGGCTGGGATTAAAGACGGCTCTGTGCAAGGGTAAGAGGAAACGTATGAAGAAACTCCTTTTGATAGCAGGATTGGCGTGGGGTACGCTTGGGGTGCAGGCGCAAGAGGCTTTGCCCCAAGAAACACAGCCCGCCGTAAAAACGCAGGCGCAAGAAACGGCTTTGCCGCTGGATGCCTATAAACGCTTTCAGGCGCGCAATAAGCAAATCCGCAAACTGACTAAGCAGTACCGCAAGGCCAAAACGGCGGAGAAGAAAGCGCAACTAAAAGAACAGCTTTTGCAGATTGTGTCCGAAGCGACCGATGAAGGGTTGGTGCGGTCTAGGGAGCGCATCGCGGCCGAGCGGGCCAATTTGAACCGCTGGGAAGAGAAAATAAAAGAACAGGAAAGCCATTTGGACGAAGTAAAAGCCCAGCGGGTAGAGGACCTTTTAAGCGGCGAGGCGGAGCGGCGGCACAAACTGGCGCAGCAACGCTGGAAAAAAGAAATGAAGGACCGCAAGGAACGAATGAAGTAAATAAAATACCAAAAATAAAACTCCCCGAAGCCCTTGCCGCAGAATAAAGAAGAGCTGGAAAAGCCCGGAGTGCTTTTGATGAGGCGGTGCGCAGGTGGGGTTAAGTTATTTTATAGCGATGATATGTTAAAATAACCTAAAGAAGGAGGGCGTATGACCGAAAGAATTAGTCTATATGTTATTGCGAAAAACGAAGAATCTAAGATTGCCAGATGTATTTTAAGCGCGAAGGGGTTGGTGAGCGAAGTGATTGTTGTGGATGCTTATTCCAAGGATAAAACCGCCCAAGTGGCCAAAGAGTTTGGCGCTGTGGTCTATCAGCGTATGTTTGACGGCTTTTCCAACCAAAAAAGTTTTGCTTTGTCCAAAGTCAGTTCTCCGTGGGCCTTGAATTTAGACGCAGACGAGGCCCTCTCCCCCGAGTTGCTGGAGGAAATCCGCCAGGCCGTCGCAGACGGCACCTATGCCGGGTATAAACTTTCCTTTTCCAACTACTTTTTAGGCAAACGCATGAAACACAGCGGGCTGAATAAAGAGAAACACCTGCGTTTGGTCCGCACGGACCAGGCCCACTACGACGGCGGTTTGGTGCATGAGGGATTGAAGGTGGACGGGGCCGTGGGCTGTTTAAAAAATCCCATCCGCCATTATTCCTATGACAATATAGAAAACTATTTCCGTAAATTTAACAAATATACCTCCTTGGCTGCCCAGCAAATGAACCGCAACGGACGGCGGTTTTGCCTGGCGTTTGTGTTGGCCACTGTTCCGCTTGAATTTCTAAAACGCTATGTGCTGAAACTGGGTTTATTAGACGGGATGAGGGGCTTTTTGTGGGCGCTCTTTTCCTCTTTTTACGTTTTCGTTAAATATATGAAATTGTGGGCGTTGCAGCAAAAGGACGCCAAATGATATGGTTTTGCCTGCTGGGTGCGGCGGCGCTGTTTGCGGCGTATCGGTGGCAGTTTTGGCGTTTGCCGCACAAGGGGCTTTTGTGTCTGATGTATCACCACATCGGGCCGTGCGACCCGGCCGACGGGCAATTTCCTTTTACTGTTTCTGTCCCGCGTTTTGAACAGCAATTAGCTGTGTTGCGCCGGCATGGGTTTACGCCCGTGGGGTTAGAAGAAGTTTCCCGCGCCGCACAAACAGGCCAAAAGATACCCGCCCGCCCGGTGCTGCTGAGCTTTGACGACGGCCATTTGGACAATTACACCCACCTATTTCCCTTGCTTAAAAAGTA
>CAVDMZ010000037.1:0-810 GCA_963610115.1 Duodenibacillus sp. | reverse complement strand
GATTACTTGACTTGGCCGCAGGTGCAGGAAATGCAGCAAAGCGGGCTGGTGGAATTTGGTTCGCATAGCTGCTCCCACGCGCGGCTGCGCAAAATGTCCGATGAAGAGATCCGCCGGGAAATTACCCAAAGCAAAAAGGAAATAGAGCAGCGGCTGGGCGTGCCTTGCCGGGCTTTTTGCTACCCGTTTGGCTCCGGCGGGCTGGATAAGCGGGTGCGCTCGCAAGTGTTGGCCGCCGGATACCAGTACGACTTTAGCACCAAGCCGGGGATTAATCCTTGGCCTTACAAAGGCAAAAGCACTCTGTTGCGCGCTTTTCCGCGCGGGGGGGAGGGCTTGATGGATTTTTATGTACAGATCACGCGCGGGAAGAGCAAATTTTAAAGAAAGATTTGCCGGATTAACGGGGTTTTGGGCTGTAATGTATGCAAACCTATTTAAAAGTAAAAGTGCATGCGGACGAAAAGCGGGAAAAACTGTTGGAAAAGTCTGCAGATACTTTTGAAATTTGGGTAAAAGCTCCGGCGGCGCGCGGGCTGGCCAATGCCGCGGTGCGCGCGGTGCTGGCGGCCCATTTGGGCGTGGCGGAAAATAAGTTAAGTCTTGTCAAAGGGGCCACCTCTCCGGCCAAAATATTTTTGCTCCGTCCTTGATTTTTTCTCAACGCTTCTAGGGGGCTGTCCTTTTCTCCAGGGCAGAAAAGTAGGCAAAAGGCCCCGCCGGCCTGCGGAGCATAAAAAAATAAAATTTTCTTATTCCGCCTTTCACTCGCCGCTTTTTAGCGGCTCAAACAAAAGGCGGATTTTTGTT